>CAYJSZ010000068.1:0-12015 GCA_964372545.1 uncultured Ignavibacteriaceae bacterium | reverse complement strand
AGGGAGCTACGCTCCCGACCAGCATGGCCTCAACTCCAACCAACTAATCAGGTCGGGAGTAGGAACTCCCTCCCAACGGTAAGAGTCAAAAACACAAAAAGGCACGCGGCTGCGTGCCTTTTTGTTTGGCGTCTCTCTCGTTGACCGTCACCTCGAAGATGAGCGTCAACTTTTCTCTGGGAGTGAGCTACGCTCCCGACCAACGCAGGTCGGGAGTGGGAACTCCCTCCCAGCGTTTGCGTCTTCTTATTCTTCTTCGACGGTCGACGCAATAACTTCTTCGAGGGCAGTCGTGCCTTCCTTCATCCGCTCCATACCGGAACGACGTAACGTCCACATGCCGCCTTTGGATGCTGCTTCGCGTATGGCATTTTCATCCACCTTCTCGCCGGCATTGAGCACGATATCTTTGATCACTTTAGAGAAATACAACGCTTCGTGAATGGCAGCGCGCCCTTTCCATCCCCCGTTGCACTTATCGCAGCCGACAGGTTTATAGAAGGTATGTTGTTTTAAGTCGTCCTCGGTAAAGCCGAACTTTAGCAGATCGGGCTTCTCATCATCGTCGATCGGCTGCTTGCACACTTTGCAGAGCGTGCGGATCAAGCGCTGTGCAACGATAATATTGATCGCATAGGCGATCAAGAACGGCTCAATGCCCATTTTATAGAGACGGGCAACGGCGCTCGGAGCATCGTTCGTGTGGAGTGTGGAGAAGACCAGGTGGCCGGTGTTGGCGAGTTTGATGGCCGTTTCTGCCGTTATCTTATCGCGCATCTCCCCGACAAGCACAATGTCCGGGTCGTGACGTAGTATGCCGCGAATGGATTGCTCGAACGACATCTTCGGGCCGATCTTCAATTGCCGCGCACCTTTAATAATGTACTCCACCGGCTCTTCGATCGTGAGCACGTTCACCGTCGGGTCGATCACCTGGTAGAGTGCTGCGATAAGCGTCGTAGATTTTCCGGAACCTGTAGGACCCGTTAGAATGATGATGCCCTGAGGCTTCGCGATGGCTTTGTAGAAGAAGCCGCGTGCAGGCCCCTGCAGACCTAACTTCTCGAGGTCTGTGATAACTTTTCTGTCGTCGAGGACGCGGATGACGACACTTTCAAACTTATGTTTAAACTCCGTCGTCACGATCGGCATGATGGAGACGCGGAAACGCAACTGGTGTCCGTCAACGATGCGCTGGATAAAGCCGTCCTGCGACATTTCCCGCTCAAACCGGTCGACGTTCTTCGTTCGGTCTTTCACGACTGCCAGAACCGCTTCGGGCAACGTATTTTCCTGACAATGCCACACTTGAAGGTTGCCATCCACGCGAAACATGAAGTTTGTCTTATTCCCTTCGGCTGGGACGATGTGAATATCGCTCACATCCCGCCGCACCGCTTCTACGATGCACCCTTCGAACAGGTTGACCAATGCGCTCTTGTTGATTTCCGATTCGAGGGCATCTTCGTCGACTTCGGCATCCTCTACGCCCCCCCCACCTTCCGACACGGTAATAGCGTTATCCTGCAACAGCTTCAGGAACTCGTTCTGCTTCGGAGCGACTTTCTCCATCAAGTTCAGCAGTTCCTTGAGGCGAACGTAGCAGATTTCGTACTTTTTGACGTTGAAGCTTCGGGCAACGACAGGAAGATTTCGATCCGTCGGGTCTGCGGCAATGATAATGAGTTTGTCAGTCTGGCGCTCGTCGTACTTCAGTGGTAACATCTTCGCCTGCATCATCATTTCGCGCTGTTGATCGGGCAAGGCGTCGACAAATTTTTTGATAAAGGCTATCCGGGCATCCTCAAGGTTTTCGTCGGCGAGATAGATCTCGCGGAACGCATAGAGGTTGGCAACCTCCCGGAATACTGCATCGTGGTCTGCGCCGAATTCCGAAACGAGAATCTGCCCGAGGTTCTTCCGGTTCTTCTTATTCTCGTCGGAATCCTTCATCTTCAACGACTTCTCCAGCGTTTCGAAATCGATGATGCCTTTCTTGAGAAGTGTATAGCCGATTTTATCAGTTATATCTATTTCCGGCATGGCATTCTCCTCTCTTCATCAGAGTCTGGACTAAAGACCGAGGAACGATGAAACATAATGGATGAACGTACCAGGCGGCCTGGGCTTGATGACGGCCGTTTCCGATGACACGACGGTCAATGCCATCAACACGACCATAATATACATCGCCACCGCGACCTGGATGGCTTCGATGGCATTCGCCAACCGGTACGATGTTTCCTTCTCGTAGTACTCGGCAAGCTGAAGGGCGACGTTTCTGACTGTTCCTGTTTCTGCTCCAGAATTGAATCGCGAAATAGCAGTTTTGGTAAACACTCCCGTCGCTTCAAACGCCTCCGTCAATCCTTTGCCCTGTTCAAGCATCATGGGGATGGCGACAGATTTGATCTTATGCTCCATATACTTGTTGCCGCACGCTTCCGCGGACATCTTGATGACATCGATATTTTCACCCGATCCGCTGTAGAGCGCGTAGAAGACGCGGCAGAAAATCTCAATTGACATCTTGTGCATGAGCGGCCCGATGACGGGAACCTTCCAGAGATTCTTATCGAGAAAGAATCGTCCTTTTTCCGTTGCTGCCCACTTTCCGATCAACACCGAAGGCACAATGAAGCCAATGGACAACCAAATGAAGTTCGACATCGCCCAACGACTGAACTTCAGTGTTGCTTTCGTCATCGGGGGAAGTTCGATCTTAAACCTCTCAAACATTTCGGCTGTTTGGGGAAAGATATACATCACATAAAAGAGAACGGCGAGGTTCAGAATGAAGACAGTCACCATGGGCATGATCAAAGCGCTTTTCAGGTTTCGCTTGAACTGCGCATTCCTTTCAAGGAACTTGGCGGTGCTATCGTAAATCTCGGACATGTTACCGCTCTTCGAGGCAAGTCCTAACATGTGCGCCGTAAATCTTCCGAACACCGGCGCCTGCTTAACGAATACCTTTTCACTGTCCTTGCCCTGTTTCAATTCCAAGTTGATCTCCTTCACCGACTCCCGCAACGCCGGATTGTCGATGTCGTTCACCAGCAGGTTCAGAACTTCGTTGTACGGGAGTTTTTGCTTCATGAGGTCGGCGCTGACGCGAACAAACGTGATGATATCGACAGCCGGCGCAGCTTTCGGTTTACCGGCAAAAAGCTTTTTCCGCACATAGAGCACCTTGAACCCCATTTTCTCGAGGGCTTGCTTGACTTCTTCTTTCGAAAAGGCTTTCTGCTCGCCATCGATCGGTTTCTCGGAGCCTTTCTGTACCCGGTAGAGAAAGGATGAACGCTCAAGAATGGCTGTTATCTTAAACTTTTTCTCGCGAGCCATCAGCTCCGCTTTTTGCTTTGCGGACTTTTTGTTATCGGCGGTAATGGCCCCTGTCACAGCTTTTCCGCCAGCAGTGACACCCTCGATCCGATATTCCGGCATAGTTGTCTCCTTGAAATTCCAAGAATAGATCAGACCAGCGCAATTTGTAGAGAATAATACAGTATTTCAGACTCTCTGTCAAGCGGCTATCACAGATTGTCTAAGGTCCGGTAGCGATCAACGAAGTCTTACCCGGGCTCCTAAAACAAAACATCCCGCAATTGCGGGATGTTTTGTTCTCTTCGTCCCCTTTGGGAAAATAATGTTTCTCCCCCGGGGGCAGATCACGAGAGGCTTACTTGAACAAACCCTCATAGCTCCACGTGGTCCCGACCGGCCTGCCGTCACTACCGATGGTCACCGTGATGTAATTCGTAGTATCAGCGGCTGACTTTGCAATAAAGCCAACCGTCGTGTCGGTCAGAAGGGCGGGATCAAGCGTAAAAATACCATTTTCGTTCGAGGAGAGCGTCCCTGGAACGGCATACGAAGCGTATTTTCCGCCGCCGCCGCCCATCGAGCTCGGACGAATCTTATACTGGTACGCGTTGGCGAATAAGTTATTCAGGTCGTTGATGAGAGCATCTTTGTTGGAGCTAATGCTCTGCGAGCTGAACATACTTAAGCCCACCGCAATGGCGATACCGACGATGATAACGCCAAGAATGATGAGAAGAAGCTGTTGTTGACCCATAAAATCCTCCTAGGTTTGGTTAATTATAGAGTGGGTGATGAAAGAAAAACTCTTTCGCTCACACAAATCGTGATTGGCGACTGGTAAATCTACGAAATCTGTGCCATAAAAAGCAAGTACGTATTTTCCAAAAACAGCCTTTCTGAGGCCTTCTGACAAACGAACGTGGGAAGGTAGAAGAAAAAATTTCTGGTCGATGTCAATTTTACTTGTGGTAATTGAAAAAATCGCATTCTTTCTGTGCTTTCTAATAATGGCCGCTCCACCACGGACGATGGTTGCGTTCTCAACCCTTTCGATTCTGGAAATTTCCCGTTATACTTTCGCTGCCTATGAAGAAGAAATTGAAGGTCGTTGTCGTTCTCCCGGCGTATCTGGCCGAAAAAACTCTTAAGAAAACCGTACAGGATATACCGCGCAAGGTCGTGGATGAAATCATTCTTGTCGACGATGCAAGCAGCGATAAGACCGTTCACCTTGCGCGTCAATTACGGCTCCTGACGTACCAGCATCCCTCGAACAGAGGATATGGTGCTAACCAGAAAACATGCTACGATATCGCTTTAGGGCGAAAAGCGGACATCATCATCATGCTCCACCCGGATTACCAGTACGACCCGAAGTTAATTCCGCACTTTGTGGAATTCATCAAGAACGACTACTTCGATGTCATGCTGGGAACGCGCATCCGCACGCGCAAAGAAGCGCTGCAGGGGGGCATGCCGAAATACAAATATCTTGCCAACCGGTTTCTGACGATCTTCGAAAATCTCATCACCGGCCAGAATCTCTCCGAGTGGCACACCGGCATGCGCGCCTACCGCCGCGAAGTTTTGGAAGCGATCGACTTCCGCAGGAATTCAGACGACTTTGTGTTCGACAGCCAGGTATTGTTCCAGATCGTGGAACACGGCTTTCGGATCGGAGAAATCCCCGTGCCCGTGCGCTATTTTCCCGAGGCATCGAGCATCAATTTTCTTCGGAGCGTCCGCTACGGGGTTGGTACCGTGGGTGTCGCGCTCAAATTCCTGTTGAGAAGAATTTTCTGACCATGCGACACTTCTTTCTGGTAGTTTGAACCTCCGTGGATACAAACTCTCTCACACCCGTTGATACTTCCCCCTCGACGTTTGAATGCCTCGTCTTCAAACGATGGCATTCCTTTCTGTGGCTGATCCTTCTCACCTTTCTGGTGTACGGCCATACACTCCTCTTCGACCAGTACACCTACATGGACGATTATTTCATCATCGTTGAAAGTCATCCGATCATCGGAAACCTCGGACACCTCCGGAAAGTCTTTGTCGAAGACGTTTTTCATCAACATCAGAGCGGTATCTTTTATCGCCCCATACTGACGCTCTCTCTGATGCTCGATGCGCAGCTCGGTGGAACCGATCCGTTCGTGTACCGATTGACGAACATTCTCCTCCATGGCGCAGCGGCCCTTCTGCTCCTGGTGACACTCCGTGCCTTCGGTATGAAGCCTCTTTCGTCGTTGGTCGCGTCGGCGTTCTTTGTTGTGCATCCGGCGTTCGCGCAAGCGGTTGTCTGGATTCCGGGAAGGAATGACAGTCTTTTGGCTATTTTTTTGCTCGCCGCTCTTGTCAGTGTGCTGCGTTATCAAACGTCGCACCACGTCAAATGGTTTTTTCTTCATCTCCTGTTCTTTGCGCTTGCCTTGTTCACCAAAGAAAGCGCCATCTTGTTTCCGGGTCTCGTGTTGCTCTTGCTCGTGTGGAATTCTGAGCGACCGATTCCGTTCCTCCAGTATGTTCTCTTCGTCGTCGGGTGGCTTGTGGTCGCGGTGCAGTGGAGTATTCTACGCCAAGCCGCAACCATACAGCCAATCGAAAGTTATTCGTACGCAATCAGCATCATCGCCAAACAATCGTGGGCAATCCTCGCGTATCTCGGCACGTTGATCTGGCCTGTGAACATCTTCACAGTTGCAGTCGCTCAAGACCTTTCTCTCACCGCCGGCATCGTGGCAACAGTGCTCGTCGGAGCGATGTTCACCGCAACTCCCAAGCATCGCCGGAAGCTCTTTGTCTTCGGACTGTTCTGGTTCATTCTGTTCCTGTTGCCGACTTTCTACCGCCACATGATCGTCAAATCCCCAATGAGATTCTTTGAACACCGGCTCTACGTGCCGGCGCTTGGGCTCTTTTTCCTCGCCGCCTCCCTTTCGTTGGGAGAATACTTGAGACGCTGGCAGTCGGCGGCAGGATTGTTTCTGATCTTTGTTTTGCTCGCTCTTGCCATACTTACATTCCGGCACTCCTTTTCTTTTGCCGACGGCATGTATTTCTCCGAACAATCCGCCCGTACCTCGCCTCAGAGCCCCTTCGTGCATTTAGAAGCAAGCATGATGCGCCTGCCTCCGGAATTGCAACGACTCGTTACCTTCAAGAAGGCGGACACCGACCCTTCGGTCTACTACGCGAACCTCCGACGTCTCTTGCTCGACTACGAGAGAACTTCTCTCGAACGCGACCACGATCTCGACTATCAACTGAGTGTCGCAGCTCTCTCTTTTGGGATGGGTCGATTGAAAACCGCCGAGACTCATCTCCTGAAGGCGGTCTCTCTTTCTCCGAACAACACCGTGGCTCACTACAACTTCGGTGTGCTCTACTATAACGGCCACCGGGAAAGGCTTGCGGAGGAACGCTGGAGGAAGACGCTTGAGCTCGACCCGTCATTCGGCGACGCACACCAAAACCTCTCCTACCTCTACTACACGTGGAAACGCTATTCGCTCGCCCTCGCTCACGCTGAGCGAGCAGAAGCCTGTGGGGCGAAAATCCCGCGAGAGCTCTTTCGGGAACTTCGGGATTTCCAGCAACAATACTTTTCTACGCGTGAGGCAGAAGAAAAGGAAGATTAGAGGGAAGAAGCGCGCACGTGCTGGATGTTCAACGAGGGAAAAGATTTCTATCTACGAAGCTTAACGAGGTGCAACCGACTACGGTCGACGGCAATAGTACGAGCTTGAGGCATCTAAAAAATTAAATTCCTTTGTCATTCCGAGGAGCGAAGCGACGAGCCTGCCCGACGGTGCCCGCTAGAACGGCTCGCCCGAACGGCATGGTCGAGCGGGCTTTGTCGGGCTGGTCGTTCAGGCGGGGAATCTCGCTTTCTGGGATAAGTTTGGAGGTCAGATTCCTCGCGCAGTTTACCCCGCTGAAAGCGGGGCGCGGAATGACATTACCTTTTGAATTATTCAGAAGTCTCAGCTTTCTTATCGCAGCGATTGAATCTACTTTTTCTTCAGCTTCAGTACTCTGGCAATATCTGCTTGAATAACACTATCCTGTGGCAACGCGTCTAATGCTACTCGAAGATATTGCAACGCCTCATCTAATTTCCCTGTTTTCACCAGTACAAGAGCGACATTCTGGTGCGGCTCGCCGAAAAATGGATTCATCATGTAGGCCTCGTTGAAATGCCGCAACGCTTCCTTCTCCCTCCCAACCATGGTCAACGCTACTCCAAGATCGACGTTTGCCCTTTCGGGCTCTGTTCCTTTTTCCAACGCTTGTTGAAAATACGGAATAGCCTCTTCCGGTTGACCCAGACGCATGAATAAATCTCCCAGATCGTAGTACGGTGGGCCAAGACGAGGATTCAGCCGGATCGTCTCTTCGTAGTGACGCTTGGCTTCCGGGAAGTCGTGCTGCTGTGTCAGCATTATCCCGAGGCTGTAGTGTGCCAGCCAGTTATCTTCGGTGACACGCAAAGCGTGTTCAAAGAGAGTTTTGTCATTCCTCCAGTAGCTCACTTGCTTCGTCGACAGAATCATGGACGCCGCAACGAGAATTACGAACGTCGAGACGAGCGCCGGCTTTCGAAATCGCCGGTGTTTCGTTACTTCGACAACGAGCCACACCAGCATCACGGTCAGACCGATCATCGGAAGATACATGTACCGATCCGCCCTCGCTTGCGCGCCAACCTGAACAAGACCCAGCACGGGCACCAGCGTTCCGAGGTACCAGAACCATCCAACGGCGAGAAAGGGGTAGCGACGCGCAGCGGCAAGACATAACCCTGAGAAGAGCACGAGAAACAATGCCGAGCTCACGACGGAAATCAGGGAAAGGCCATTCCCCGGATGAGGGTAGAACACCGCAAGATCGGTCGGCCAAAGTGTACTCCCGATGTACGCGACGCAGGAGACGATCGCGTTTGAGATCCGTGCGCTCAAAGGCAATAGCTCAACCGTGGACATCGCTCCGGCCTTCTGCTGCACAATGTAGGTGACAACACTCGAAGCGATCGACAACACGATCAACGGAACTTTCTCCAGAAGCAGATACGACACCGGGTATTCGCGAGTCTCGTGTGTAGAAGAAAAGCTCATTCGCTTCAAGGGCCAGTAATCGAGGAGAAGCAAAGCGAACGGAAGCGTCACGAGCATCGGTTTTGCCAGTAGGCCGAGCGTGAACAGGAACAAAACCAGCAGATAGCGCCGGAACGTCGGCGTTGAGGCGTACACAACGTAGGCGCCCATCGTCGCCATCCACAAGAGACCGCTCAGCGTATCTTTTCGTTCGGAAGCCCACGCAACGGACTCGACGTGCAAGGGGTGGAGAGCAAATACGATTGCCACAAAAGCGCTTGGCCATGCAGAGCCGGTCATCTTTCGAAGGACAAGGAACAAGGCAAGGGCGCTGAGGATGTGCAGGAATACATTGTGGAGATGGTGTCCGGCCGGATCAAGCCTGAACAATTGAAAATCGAGCATATGGGAAATCCACGTCAGCGGATGCCAGTTCGCGGCGTACCCGCTGGTGAATGCCCAAAAAATATTTTCCCACGTTATCCCCGGTTGGATATAAAGATTCTTGACAATGTAGCCTGCGTCGTCATAATGGAGGAACTCGTGGTTTTTGACCGGCCAATACACCCAGAGGGTACACGCGGTCAACAACAACACGATTCCGTGAGGATTCAGAAAGCGAAGAATACGTTCCATGGTTCAGCGGCGATTGGATGCACACGGCAAGATATGCCCCAGCGGAAAATCAGTCCCATGTTCTTCGAGAGGGAGTCTAACAACCTCGCGACGTGAAAAAGAAAAACCCCTCGGTCGAGGGGATTGAGCAGTGGGCCCTGCAGGGCTCGAACCTGCGACCCGCAGATTATGAGTCTGCTGCTCTAACCAACTGAGCTAAGGGCCCGCGCACTGTTAACCGTGTGCAAAATAACTAAATTGCCCTGCAAATTCAAGGATCGCTTCATCAGAGTGGTGTCCTGCTTTCAGTCGACAAGGAGGTCACGGTCCCCCCGCAAATCTTTTTTGCGGGGGACTCCCGATAAGAAACGTCGGGACAAGCGTAACAGCCCAGCAATAACTAAATTGCCCTGCAAATTCAAGAATCGCTTCATCAGCGTCGAGCGTTGTGGAGATATACCAAACTATTTCTTGACAAGCGCATCGATTTTCAGTAATATGATTGTGTCCTGGCTGCTATACCGATTCTTCAAGCGGTCCCAGAGCCTTCCAGGTTTCCACTCTCTTCATCAATACTGAGGGTAATGCTATGGCGAAAACAAAATATATCCTGCATAGTTGTGCGTATTGCCATAAGCAGACAAAAATGGAGCTTGTGGGTGAAATGCAGCTGGAGGGACAGGCAGGAGAACCACAAAAAGTCTGGTACCGATGCACGCGCTGCAAGCATAGTGCATTGCTGGTCAAACAGGACCTCCAACGAGAGAAAAACGGAATTGGCGAGAAAGTCGACCGCGACGGCTCTCAGGAGTATGCAAAAGAGAAGGTGTTTGCCATCGGACAAACGATCTACCATAGCGAATGGGATGATTACGGAAAGGTGATGGCCAAACAACGAATGTCGAACGGTATACAAGCCATCACGGTGGTGTTTGAAAAATTAGGCGAGCGACGGCTCGTGGAAAACATTGGACCGGAGATTGTCACAAAGGTAATTCAACCTGAGCAACAACAAGTGTAAACTCGCAAGGGAGGTGAACTGATTGGTCGGCATCATTATCGGTGACAACGAGCCTATCGACCGCGCGATCCGGCGTTTCAAGAAAAAATACGAGCGCTCGGGCGTGTTGAAAGAATTCAAGAAGCGCACCTTCTACACAAAGCCGTCCGTCAAGAAGCGGATGAAGAGAGCAAAAGCCATTCGCCGCGCTATCCGGACAGCCGCGGAAGAGTAGAATCACTCCCAAGAACAAAAAGCCCCCCGGATTAATCTCCGGAGGGCTTTTTGTTTTTCTGGAGACTTTTTTACGTGCTGAAGAACTCTCGCCCCGACAACCGTTCCTCTCTCAGGAGGAAACCCGCCCCACTGAACGACCAGTCGTTCGGGCGGGCTACCGACACCACCGCAATTTGACACTGTTTTATTTCAGCGGCTGATTACCGATGCCCTTCTTCTTCATCAATGCCTCAATTTCTGAAATTTCGCGCGGCGAGCTTGCCGAGAGCGTGACATTCCCTTCCGGCGTCACCAACACCACATCCTCAATCCGCACGCCGATGTTCTGGTACTGCGGGTCGGCCCCGGAATCTTCCGCGATATAAATCCCCGGTTCCACCGTGTAGAGCATGCCGAGTTCCATCGCCGGCTGGCCGACATCGTGCACGTTGAGCCCCACGGGATGTCCCAGGCCGTGCATGTAAAATTTGCGCAGGTCCATCCGATTCTTGTTCTTGATCAGTCCGAGTCTGAACAATCCCTCCATCAACACGCTGTCAGCGGCGGCAGACACTTCTCCCCAATTCACCCCCGGCCGAATTTTTGCAATCGCGGCTTTCTGGGCGTCGAGGACGATCTGGTAGACATCTCGCTGCGGCTTGGTGAACTTCCCGTTCGCCGGATACGTACGCGTCACATCGCTCGAGTAGCCGTGATACTCTGCCGCGCAATCGGCTAACACGAGGTCGCCATCCTGAATCTGCCGGCGGTTCGATTCATAATGCAGGATGACACTGTTCTCACGCGAGCCGACGATGCATGGATAGCCCGGGTACTCCGCGCCCATTTTCTTGTACACGTACTGGTAGATCGCATCCAACTCGTACTCTTTCATCCCGGGCTCTACCGACATCATCGCCTGGTTATGAGCGATTGCGCTGATCTCCGTCGCTTTCTTCAGCATCTCAATCTCTTCCGGCGACTTGATGATGCGCATCCGTCGCACGATCGGCGTTGGATCTCGCAGCGCGTCCTGCAGGCTCATCCGTTCCATCATTGATCTGAGAGGATGGAGCAATTCAGCGATCTCACCCGTAACATCGGCACGAATGGTGGGAACATAGAGAAGCCTTTGTGCCTGCCCCGGGGCTCGGAATCCAAAACCAAAGAACAGGCTCAACATCGACTTGAAGCGATCGTTGGCCACCGCGTACTCTAAGCCTCGTAGCTTCATCGCACCTGCGGGACCGTAGCGCCTGCCCGTCCACTGCTCACGCGAAGGGTCACGCGCTTGCACAAAGAGGATCTCTTTCACCGTCACCATCTTTGTGCTGTCCTCGACGCTCGGCACCGAGACTCCTCGTGGTGCGAGAACGAGAATCGCGTTCGGCTCCGTGAAACCCGTCAGATAATAAAAATTGTCGTCCTGCCGGTAGAGATAATCGACATCCCAATTTCGGTTTCGCACGGGCGCCGCGTAAAACAACGCCACAGCGTCAGTCCCAATTTCCTGCATCAACTTCTCCCGTCGCGCCTTGTAGACCGTCGGCTGAATGAAATCGGCGTCGTATTCGATGTATTTCAATTCTTGCGCAAAACTCAGGCTTACAAAGAACAGAGAGAGGACTGCAAAGCAACGTACCAGCAGGTTGAATCTCATGGAAGACTCCTGTCATGTGAGATGAGAAGGATTATTTGAGTAACTGATCTTACGCAAGAACGAGAATTGTCGGGTTTTCACCGAGAACACACACA
>CAYJSZ010000067.1:989-12632 GCA_964372545.1 uncultured Ignavibacteriaceae bacterium | reverse complement strand
CGTCAGTAGCTGTCAAGTTAAAACTACAAGATTACTTTTTGGGAACGGCACTAGGAACGGTTAATTGATTGACTGGTTAAATGGTGATTGGTGATCTCGCAAAGTTCCAACCCGACAACGAATTACTCATTAACCAATCAACCGCTCGCCAATTAACCAAACACGGCCTATCCCGCTTTGCGCTCTTCGTAGAGGTAGATAGGTTCTTTGGACTTCTGGATGGTGTCTCGTGTGACGATGCACTTGGAGACGTTTTGTCGCGTGGGGAGCTGGTACATGATGTCTAACATAATTTCTTCAATGATGGAACGCAGCGCCCGCGCACCGGTGCCCCGCTCCAGGGCTTTTTCCACAACGGTTTTCATCGCATTCTCTTCGAACTCTAACTCAACGCCCTCCAACCTGAAGAGCTTCTGATATTGCTTGGCGATCGCATTGCGCGGCTCGGTGAGGATATTCAGCAGCGCCTTCTCGTCTAACGAGTGGAGCGTTGCAACGACCGGCAGTCTTCCCACAAACTCCGGAATCAAGCCATATTTCAGCAGATCATCCGGCTCGACCTGTTCCAAATAAGTATCCCGCTCTTTGCTCTTCTTCCCTTTGACTTCGGCGCCGAAGCCCATCGGGTTCTGGCTGACACGGCGTTCGATGATCTTTTCTAGTCCGTCGAACGCACCACCACAGATAAAGAGAATGTTCTTCGTGTTGATGTTGATGAGGCTCTGCTCGGGGTGCTTGCGACCGCCTTTTGGCGGCACGCCGGCGATCGTTCCCTCCAGGATCTTCAGCAACGCCTGCTGTACACCCTCTCCGGAGACATCGCGCGTGATGGATGCGCTGTCGCTCTTGCGGCTGATCTTGTCGATCTCGTCGATGTAGACGATGCCGCGTTCTGCACGCTCGACGTTGTAGTCGGCATTTTGCAGCAAATAGACGAGAATTGTTTCCACGTCGTCGCCGACGTAGCCGGCTTCGGTGAGTGTCGTAGCGTCAGCGATGGCGAAGGGGACGTCGAGGATGCGGGCGAGCGTATGGGCAAGCAGGGTCTTGCCCGTGCCCGTCGGGCCGATCAGCAGGATGTTGCTCTTTTCGATTTCGACGTCATCGAACGTATGAAGCTGTTCGTTCGAGTTAATGCGCTTGTAGTGATTGTAGACGGCGACGGCGAGCGTGCGCTTGGCATGTTCCTGGCCGATGACGAACTCGTCGAGCGCTTTCTTGATGGCAACGGGCGTCAGTAATCCGCGTGAAGAGTGCTTGCGCGCGCTGATCGCCGCCATGTTATTGCGGATGATATCGACCGAGCTGGAGACGCAGAGGTCACAAATGTACACATCCGGCCCGGCGATAATGCTGCTGACTTCCTCCGGTGAGCGACCGCAAAAGGAGCACGTGATCTTTTCTCCCTGCTTAGTCTTTTGACTCATGAGCGGTCCTGCGAAGTGTGAATGTCATCGTTATTTGTCTTTCTTCCCGTCGGTTCGCTTGAAGAGAATGTTGTCGATCAAGCCGTACGCTTTTGCGTCGTCGGCAGATAAGTACTTGTCGCGATCCGTGTCTTTCTCTACCTGATCCAACGAGCGTCCGGTATGCTCGGCGATGATTTCGTTGATGCGCTTCTTCGTTTTTAGAATCTCTTCAGCCTGGATGCTGATGTCCGACGCCGTTCCTTGCACGCCGCCCCAGGGTTGGTGAATCATGATGCGGGCGTTGGGGAGTGCGGTCCGTTTTCCCTTTGCGCCGCCCGTTAAGAGCACGGCGCCCATGCTTGCCGCCATGCCGATGCAAATCGTCGAGACTTCAGGCCGAATATATTGCATAGTATCATAAATCGCAAGGCCGGAAGACACACCGCCGCCCGGACTGTTGATATACAGATGAATGTCCTTCTCCGGGTCTTCGGACTCAAGGAACAGGAGCTGCGCAATGACCAGGCTGGCAATCGTGTCGTCGATCGGTGTTCCGATGAAGACAATCCGCTCCTTCAACAGTCTCGAAAAAATGTCGTACGCCCGCTCTCCCCGGCCTGTTTGCTCCACAACGATAGGGACTAATTGATTGTAGACTTCATCTCTCTTGGATGACATAGCCGTAACGTACCTTTCGAAAGATTACTCAGGATTTCAACATTGTCCTTTGTTCAACGTCTTTGACTTTGGCGCTGCTGATGAGCAGCTGTATTAGTTTGTCGCCAACGATGCGGTCCTTGACCTGATCGGACGATTTATAATAATTGATTAATCGCTCCTTATCAATGCCTAACTTGCCGGCTTCCTTCTCCGCTATCGCCGTCAGGTCGCTCTCCTCCACAACAATCTGTTCCGCCTTGATGATTTCTTCCCGTAACAGCGCCCATTTTGCCTGATAAATGGCATAGGTTCGGTTTTCCTGGGAAAATTTTTCCACATCAATGTCATCGGGCAGTTGCCGGTTGGGAGAGTCGTTCTTGATTTGTTCGAGGAGTCCGGTGAGCACGCCACGCACCAGGGATTCCGGCACTTCAAACTCGTGCCGCCGCAGGAGCTCGGCGACGATGTTGTTGATCAGTGCGCGCCGGCTTTTCTCGTCCCAGTAATCGATGAGGTCCTGGCGAAGGCTCGAACGGAATTCATCGACCGTCTTGATTTTTTCTTTTGTCATCTTTGCGACGAACTCGTCATTCAACTCCGGCAGAATCACCCGCTCGACTTTTGTCGCATGAATATTCAAGTTGACGTCGTGCGTGTGGTCGCCGTGTTGGTGGCTGAACTGCACACGGTAGTCGCCGTCGGGTTCCGCGTTCTTCAGCGCGTCTTTGATCGGCTGCTCAAGACTTGCGTCGGCCAGATAGTAGCGGGCGTTCTCCGTTTTCTTGCCGATGATGGGGAAGCCGGTCGTATCCATCTCCTGCACTTGGGCCGTAATAATGTGTTCGTCGTCCGTCGCGCGCACAGCCGGCTCGGTGGTGCTGTTCATCCTGCGGAGGCGAAGAAGTTCTTGTTCGAGCTCATCGTCCGTGAGGCGGTGGATCGGTTTTTCAACTTCGAAGCCTTTGTATTCCTTCAACAAGACCGTGGGTCGTATATCGTACCGAATCTTGAACCGGAAACTTTCGTTTCGCTTGTAGTCCATGTCCACCAACAACGGATCGCCAATCGGCTTGAGGTCGCGCTCTTTCACGGCAGACCGGTAAAAATCTGTGGCAACTTGTTCCAACGATTCTTGTTGGATCATTTCGCCGTACATCTTCTTCACGAGGTCCAGAGGCGCTTTCCCTTTGCGAAAGCCCTTGATCTCGATTTTGGGAAGATACTGCCGGTAGGCCTTCTCAAAATGCGGCTGGAGTTCTGCCGATGTGGCTGTAATCTCAATTTCGCGAGCGACTTCGGAGATGTTCTTTACAGTGACTTCCACGTCTTCCTTCCTTCAGAGAATGATGAATGTCGAATACTCAATAACGAACTTCGAAGTTCATCATTCCATATTCGATGTTTTCTGATGTGGGCACGGAGGGACTCGAACCCCCATGGGTTGCCCCACTAGCTCCTAAGGCTAGCGCGTCTGCCAATTTCGCCACGTGCCCTGTAGAAATTTTTTTGCGTTTGCGGGACGCGTCTGCCAGTGAAGTTTATCCAGCTGCTTCTTGGCGGGACCACGTGCCCAACGAAAAGTTGCACTGACTCCATATAAAAGAAAAAATCCTCAAAAACAACTGATTGAGGATTTTCAACCGAACGCAATATACAAAGAGATTGCTGGAAAGGCAAAGCAGGGGTTGAGTTGGAGTACCGTTCTCCCCTGCTTATGCCCGGGGCGTTGCTCTCGAGACTCTTTCTCGTCTTGTACCTCGGACTGGTCGCACTCTGGACGAGAAGGACGCGATTATGGTAGGAAGGGCACGACACCCGCTCTTGCATCTCCCTCGCTGATTCAGCATATTAGTAGCCACCGTTCATGCTTGCGCGCAACCTTCATATCAAGAGTAAGAAGTGGCTGGGTTCTTCCGAAGAAGCGTTCGAGTACTGCAAGCGTCTTACCCGCAGTCATTACGAAAACTTCCCCGTCGCCTCGTTCTTTCTTCCAAAAGACAAGCGAAAGCACGTCGCCGCCATCTACGCCTTTGCCCGCATCGCTGACGATGCTGCCGACGAGCCGGGCATGACGCCGGCAGAGCGCATTGAGGCGATTAATGACTGGGAAGAACAGTTGTTGCTCGTCCAGAGCGGAGCGGTACATCATCCCGTATTTGCGGCACTCTCCGAAACAATCGAGCGCTTTGAAATCCCTGTCGACCTTCTTCGCAATCTGTTGCACGCGTTCCGGTCCGATGTCACCACGAATCGCTACCAAACATTTGAGGACCTCCTGCAATACTGCCGCCACTCGGCAAACCCCGTGGGGCGACTGGTGTTGCTGCTCTTTAACTATCGCAGCGAGACGTTGATGAAATACTCCGATTCTCTTTGCGCGGCACTGCAGCTCGCCAATTTCTGGCAGGATCTGTCGGTTGACCTTCAGAAGAATCGCGTGTATCTTCCGCAGGAGGATATACAGCGGTTTCACTATAGCGAGGAGGAACTCTTCGCCGGGGAATGCACTGAAAGATTTCGCGGGCTGATGGCATTTCAGGTCCGGCGCACAGAGGATCTCTTCAGGCAGGGAAAACCGTTACTCAGCGAAGTCGGCACCGATCTGTCGCTGGAGCTCCGCTTAACATGGAACGGCGGCATGAGAATCCTTGAGAAGATCAAACAGCGACAGTACGACACGCTCTCACATCGCCCGACGTTGTCGTGGTTCGATACAACGAGCATACTGTTCTCATCCTTGATTCCTCGGGAGCATAACCGAACATCTTGATACCACATCTTGATACCATAGAGCGAACGCAAAACCGCGAGAGCAACTTTTATTTTTCCTTCCTGATTCTCCCGCAGCCGAAACGCGAAGCGATTGAAACGATCTACACGTTCTGCCGTGTCACGGACGATATTGTCGACGGGGCAGATGACGAAAAAGAGAAATATGCACGCTTGAGACAGTGGACGGACGAGTTAGAACACTCGCTCTACGGCGTTTCGAAGTATTCGGTACTGAACCGGCTGAGCACAATCATACGCCGCTTCAAAATTCCCCTCCATCACTTTTACGACCTGCTCAAAGGGATGGAGATGGATTTGAACAAACAACGGTACGAAACCTTCGAAGAGTTACAGGAGTACTGCTATCGCGCCGGATCGACGGTCGGGTTGATCTGCGCCGAGGTGTTTGGCTATAAGACCGAGCGGACGAAACAATACGCCATCTATCTCGGCATCGCGCTGCAGCTCACCAACATCCTGCGGGACATTAAACAGGATGCAAAGCGAGGGCGCATTTACATCCCGCGCGAGGATTTGCAGCGATTCGGCTACACAGAGGATGAGCTCGTCAATTCAGCGTACAACGAGCGGTTTGTCGACTTGATGAAGTTTGAATGTGCCCGCGCACAGTATTTCTTTAAGAAAGCACGCCGCGTTCTTGCGGAAGAGGACAAGCCATTCCTCTATGCCGCACGCGCGATGGGGAACATCTACTACCTTTTGCTCCAGCGGATTGAGCGAGCAAACTATGATGTGTTCTCAAAACGCATCCGTCTCTCGTCTGCTGTCAAGCTGTTCATAGCCATGGGACTTCGCATCCGTAACCGCCTCCCCAAGTTCGTGTACCGACTTATCCCGATTGAACTCCCCGCCTAACGCACAAGGACTGTCGCACTCCTCGAATTCGGCGTTATGAATCCAGACGTCATCATCATCGGCGGCGGCCTCAGCGGTTTATCCGCTGCCGTCGAGCTGACTTCGCGCGCATACAAGGTTCTTCTTCTTGAACAACGCCCCTTCCTCGGCGGTCGGACGTACTCGTTTGTCGATGATGTCACCGGCGATGTGGTCGATAACGGCCAGCACATGCTCATGGGCTGCTATCACGAGACGCGTCGGTTTCTCCGAATGATCGGCTCAGAACATCTCGCCACACTCCAGCCGAACCTGCAAATCGATTTTCTTCATCCGGAACGCGGGGCAGCGTCGCTGTCGTGCCCGCCGCTTCCTTCGCCGTTGCACGTCCTGGGCGGTTTACTCAAGTTGCGGTCGTTGCCTTTGATCGACAGGCTCAAATTGCTGAACGTCGGGTGGGAACTGTTGCTGCTTTCTCCAGAGCGTGAACAATCGCTGAGTACCGTGACCGTCGACGAATGGCTCTCATCGTTGGGCCAAACTGCGCTCAATAAGAAATACCTGTGGGATATCATTGCTATCGGCACGTTGAACGACGACCCGAAAACGGTTTCAGCCCTTCTCTTTTGTCGTGTACTGCGTGCCGCTTTTTTGGGGACGCGGGAGGATTCCTGTCTGCTGATTCCCCGTGTCGGGTTAAGCGAGCTGTTGGTGAATCCGGCCATCAGATTCATCGAGTCTCATGGCGGTGCGGTCCGGACGGGTGTGGGGGTGGAAGAGATCATGATAGATGGAAACAGGGTTGCCGGAATTCGTTCCGGAGAAGGGACGACCTTTCAGGCCTCGGCGTATATCAGCGCCGTGCCGTACTTCGCTCTGGCGCCACTGCTCTCTCCATCAACCCATGCTCCCGGCAGTCCATTCAGCGCGTTGTCGAAGTTTTCGTCTTCTCCGATCGTCACCATTCATCTCTGGCTAGACCGCCCGGTAGTCGACCAGGAATTTGTCGCGGTGCTCGATTCGCGCGTCCAGTGGATTTTTAACAAGTCGACAATCTTGACTGCGGGGGAAGGAAAAAAAGGATTCCGCGGTCAATATCTCTCGTTAGTGATCAGCGGCGCCGCAGAATATGTTGCGATGGAGAAAGAGAAACTTGTAGAGTTAGCGATGGAAGATATGCGTCGCGTTCTGCCCAACGCCCGAGAAGCGACGGTTGTTCATTCGTTGGTGATTAAGGAGAAACGGGCAACGTTTTCTCAAACGCCAGAGATTGAACCGGTTCGCCCTTCGTGCGGCACTCACGTTGAGAATTTTTTTCTAGCTGGAGATTGGACAGACACGGGATATCCCGCGACCATCGAAGGAGCAGCGGTCAGCGGGATGAGCGCAGCGAAGAATGTTTCGGACTTTTTGCAAAAAGTGTTATCGTAAGTCGTGAGGAAATTTCGTACCTTGGGGCAAAACGGATCGAATGTGCATGATAACTGTGCGTAGAATATTCTTTATCAGCCTCAGTCTGCTCGGCGGCGGAATTGCATCCGCGCAATCCGTCTTTGTGCCGCTGGATCATCAGGTCTATCCTCTGCTGGTCAAGGGCGAGACGCTCGGCCTGTTCGACTCGTATCGCATGCGAGTTCTGCCACTCACTCGGTCGGAAGTAGCAAAGCTCCTGGGGGAGATGCGAAAGAGGTCGGAGCCCCTTTCCACAGCAGACAAAGAATTGCTGCAACAAATGGTGGGGGAGTTTACCGACCCCGCTATCGGTGAGCTGGCGAAGCCGGAGAGCGAGCTGCACATCTATCGTTTTGAGGAAGGGGACGCACAGATTTTCCTGGACGCGCGGGGAATTCAGGAGTTTCGTTTTCAGAGAGGGAGGGCAGGGCTGGAAGACGAAACGATTTCTGAAACCATCGGCATTGGATACCTCCGTGCAAGCTTTAGCAAACATGTCTTCATCGGTGCAAGCGCACGCAGCAGTCTGGTGCGTGGGGAGAAGAATGCTCAATCCCGTTTTGATCCGTCTCAGGGCCTTCCACAGGTCGCGGTCGGCAAGAATCTTTTCAAAGACCAGGCCACAGGCTACGTCGGAGTGCATTACGGCGTGCTGAATCTCTTTGCCGGACGAACCTACCTTGGCTGGGGAAGCGGGCTCCAGGAACAGCTCGGGCTTTCCACGCAAAACGAGCCGATGGACATGGTTCGCTTCTCGCTCGATTTCGACCGCGTTCGGTTTTCGTACTTTCATGCGAGCCTTCAGGGACAGGGACAAGGCCGTTATCTTGCCGGTCATCGGCTCGACTTTCTGCTCGGTCGAAACGTGCAGGCGGGCCTGTATGAAACCGTGCTGTACGCCGGTCGTGGAGTGCAACTCGGGTATCTTAATCCCTTCGTTCCGTACCATATTATGGAACATCAGCTTGGCGATCTGGACAACAATATGATTGGCCTGGACTTCTCCGCCGTCATTTCCACCGGCCTGAGGGTGTTTGGAGAGATCTTTATCGACGACTTGAATTGGACGCGCTCGATTTTCAATTATTGGGGAAACAAACTCGCTTATCAGGCCGGCTTCCATTGGGCGGCGCCGTTTGAATTGAAGCCCCTGGAACTGCGCGCATCGTACACCCGTGTCGATCCCTGGGTGTATACCCATACCGACTCACTCAACGTCTATGTGCATTATGATGCAAGCATCGGCGCGCGGATCGGTCCGAATGCCGATCGCTACCAACTTGCCGTAGCCATCCGCCCGCATCGCAATTGGCGGGGAGAGCTTTCGTATGAGTCTGTGCGGCGAGGGCGAGGAAATGTGCGGGTTGCACACCGCCCGGAGGAGGGGGAGCAGAAGAGATTCCTCGAAGGCCTGCTCGAGCACGAGCAGCGACTTGCGGCGTCGGTTCGATGGCAAGTTGCGCGGGATGTCTTTACGGGCACCGAGGTCTCGTTCACGATCCGTCGGAACGCCAATCTCAAACCCGGTGTCAATGCCCACGAAAAATTCCTTCGGCTGTACATCGACCTTAATTACTAAGGGTTCGCGTTGCCCGTCATCGACTGGATTTTTGGAAGTCTCCTTTTCCTTTACATGGTCATTCTCTGCGCACTCTACGCGGGGTTCCGGCGATTGTACCGGCAGCTCCCCGCGGCCGGTTCTGTGTTCAGCGATCAGGAGTTGCCGCGAGTCTCGATCGTTGTGGCTGCGAGGAACGAGGAGCAAAACCTCCCGAAGTTGCTTCCCTGCCTCCTTCGCCAGGATTACCCTCGCGATCGGTTGGAGATCGTTATCGTTGATGACCGCTCGGAAGATGACACCTGGAACATCCTCGCCGATGCGAAACGGCAACATCCTCACCTGAACGCCGTGCGCGTGACCGAGCGGTTGCCGGATTATGCGCCGAAGAAGCGTGCACTCGACGCCGGCATTCGAACGGCAACAGGTGAGATTCTGTTGTTAACAGACGCAGACTGCCTTCCGCCCCCAACATGGGTCCGTTCGACGGTTCGTTTTTATCGCGACGATGTTTCGGTAGTTGCCGGGTACTCACCGTATGTGTACCCCTCGGCGACGCCGCCGCTCATACGAGGGATGCTTTCGCTGGATTGCTTTGCTTTCGCTGCAGTTTCAGCAGCCTCGGCTGGGTGGGGGCAGCCGCTCACCGCGACGGGGACCAACCTGAGCTATCGGCGGGAGACGTACTTTGCCGCGGGAGGGTTCGAGCCTATCAAACAGTGGATCTCCGGCGATGACGATCTCTTCATGCGTCACCTGGCGCAGAGAAGGCTGGGGGCGTTTTCCTACTCACTCGACCCCGATGCGTACGTCCCAACCATTGCACCAACCTCGTGGCGTCAGTTTTGGCATCAGCGCATCCGTTTTGGCAGCAAGGGGCGACATCAGCGGCCATTCGTGCTGCTCTGCACTATCGGTGTTTACCTTTTGAATGTTCTGCTGGTATTCGGTGCGGTGAGTTTCCTCCTCGGCTCTGCCGGCGTGTTGTGGTCGACTGTTGTGGCGTGGGGATTGAAGTCGCTTATTGAATTCTGTTTTCTCTTTGTGACGGCCAGGAAATTCAAAGAAACGGCGCTCCTCAAATATTTCATCCCCACGGCCATGGTTCATCCGTTCTACATCTCTGTGTTCGGCTTTCTGGGGCTTGCCGGGAATTTTCGGTGGAAAGGTGAGGCATTTCAATAAAAGGTACGCCGACGCTTGACGGGATCAACTCGCTTTTCACACTGAACGCTATCTGGACTTTCACCGGACCGTGCATTGTTTCAAGCGTCCCCCCGGCCGCAGAGTCGTCGAACCATTCAACATCCCGTTCCAGTGAGAATTCCATTGCACCACGCAAGCCGCCGGAAATTGTGCCAGAGAGCAGCTCGCCGGTGATGTAAAGCGTGCCCGTCCCCGACGAGCGGATAACGGCGTGGTACTCCCCGGAATGCCGCATCGTTCCAGCAAACGTGAACCGCGTTTTCATCGTACCGTCCCAGGAAACTCCCGGGGAACGTTGCGGGCGATCCCGTCCTCACAATAGGAGCCGACGGAACAGTACTGGCATACAGCAGTGTTGCCGACCCGAACGGCTGGGCGATCTACATCGACCTTCATAACGCCGAATTCGAGGAATGCGGCAGAAGGGAGAACAAAAAGAGGAAGCGCTCGCGAACGTTCAAGGAGCGATTCGGGAGAATCTCGAAGCGATTCAGCGCGCGGGCTATCCAGTGCCCGAGCAAACTGTTAGCATCGAGTACGTCGAGCTTCGGAACCCGATTTACTGAAGGTGATTCTCATAATCGTTCTCAGGGTCAAATCACGAGGGGCGAGTGCAGAACTTGCCCCTCGTTTTTTTGTTTTAACACTCAGGTTGACTCTGATTATGGAAATCTCTACTATGTACATCGCGATGCAGAGAACAAAGGTTTGTCTGCATTATCTCGCGTACGTCGACTTCTCCAGGGCATCTCTCATCCAGGCGATGCCGCGCTTCTACGCCGCTAGATGTTCTGCCTCGTTGCCGTAGCGCATCCTTTTTTCATTTCGCTCAATTAGAGAATTCCTTTCCGGCGCGTGACCGGTGCACACAGCCATACCGTTGCGCCCGACCCAGAGCGTATTCCTCCGAGACTCCCACAAACAGCTCGATCAACGGGGGCCAGCCAATCAAGGAGGTGCATTCCGTTGGAGCGTCGATAGAGCGAAACATCTACCATTTTGCTGGACTCACCATGAGGGAGGTAGTCATAAGTAACCGACATCTATTCCGCGTGTTTCTGCTTGGTTGTGTCCTTGTCAGTATATCATGTAAGAAAGACGAGCCTACGTCTCCGGCGGGCAGCGTATCCGTTGCCCAATATGCCGGCGTCTGGACAGGCACCACGGGACAGGGTTTCCCGATTTATTTTCGGATTACGTCTGCCGGTATCATCGACAGTCTGACGATTCGGATTCGTATGAGCTTTTCCACTTTTACGTGCACGGCACCCTTTGATAAAGACTCAACCGTCAGCGTACAGGGGAATTCTTTCGTCGCCAAGGTCCGGTACGCCGGATCGTCGAATATCATCACCCGTGTTCGTGCCACGCTCAACTCGGCATCTGAGTCGGTGGGGTCGTATGACGGCTACGGCGGCTCGTTCTCCATCATTTGCGGCAGCGTCTTTGCGGTCGGAACGGCAGGGTCGATTATCAGTCAGAGCACTTGGACGGCGACGAAGACGGGGCAGTGATGTAATCTAAAACTTAACAATCACATTACTCAGTGAGGCTCTTATGAACAAGACTTTCATTATTGCAGTTGCATTATCGAGCATAATTACGCTCACGACATATGACTCCTTTGCTCAACCGACGTCCGGAAGATGGACCGGGACTGTTGGTAGCACGATTGTTGAGTTTCTCGTCAACAGCTCCAGAACAGCAGTTGACTCATTTCGTATCATTTGG
>CAYJSZ010000067.1:0-979 GCA_964372545.1 uncultured Ignavibacteriaceae bacterium | reverse complement strand
TGGTCGGCGCCAAAGACGGGGCAGTGACCACTTCACACTAGCAGTCAGTCTTCAAAAAGTAACATTGTATTCCTGGTGTGCAGGATACCGTGGGAAAAGGCACTGTGCATTTTTCTTCTCCATAATATTCACAGAAGCGGTATAAGTTCTACACACGTCTTATCAGACCCACCGTATGAACACAAAGGGAGGTATTGACCATGAATATCAAACGTCTTTCGTGTCTCTTCTTCCTGTTCTCCTTTTCTCTCTGGTCGCAAGAGCAGGTGAAGCAACACGACACTCAAACTCCGCGCACGTCGCGGGTGACACTTGAGCAA
The DNA here is from genome assembly GCA_964372545.1 of uncultured Ignavibacteriaceae bacterium. Lineage (GTDB taxonomy): Bacteria > Bacteroidota > Ignavibacteria > UBA10030 > UBA10030 > CAYJSZ01. Next base: position 659 of record CAYJSZ010000067.1, on the reverse strand, counting down.
CAAAAAGCCGTGGAGACTCTTGCCAAGCGAAGCGACGGCAAAATATCAGTCCAGTGGAACGAACAGAACGCAACTCCAACGTTCCTGTCCGGCATCCTCAGCCAGCAGAAGGTCGCAGGGAAGTCGTCTGCCGCGCTACAGGAAGCGGTTCTTCTGTTTCTGGAAGACCAGAAGATCATCTTCAAACTCAACGATCCGCGAAATGAATTGAAGCTCCTGCAATTTCAGCAGGATGAGCTCGGCATGGCGCATCTGAAATTCGACCAGATGCACAAGGGAATCCCCCTCTGGGGAAGTCAATTGATTGCTCATTTCGACAAGGACGGAATGCTTCAAACCGTCAACGGTCGTTATCGCCCTTCAGTCGAGATGCCCGCGGAGCCATCCATCAGCAACCATGAGGCGATCCGCATCGCGCAATCCGCAGTGCAATATCTGTCGGATGAAGCGACGGCGGAGCTTTATTTCTACCCGAAGGGCGATGCGCTGCTGCTTGCATGGCGCGTCAGACTCCCCTCGTTTGAATTTCCCAACATGAATCTTTTCGTCGATGCAGCGACGGGAACCATTCTGAAGAAAGATGACGGTATCCGCCATCAGACGCGCATGCCATCCAAACAGGAAGGGCTTGTCAATGAGGCGAAGCTGCCAGCCATCAA
>CAYJSZ010000066.1:0-12819 GCA_964372545.1 uncultured Ignavibacteriaceae bacterium | reverse complement strand
AGCTCCGCCATCGAGCAGGCGTAGGAAATCCGCACCCAATCCTTCGCGCCGAACCCGCTCCCGGGAACCATCGCGAGATGATGCTTCATCAAAAAATAGTCGCACAGGTCGTCCGACGTTGTGATCTTCTTTCCCCCGGCCGTGCGATGGAGATAGGGTTCGATGTTGAAGAAGAGGTAGAATGCGCCGTGCGGATAATTGAACTCAACAGCCTTCAACGACCCGAAAGCATTAACGAGGAATTGCCGTCGGCGGTCAAACTCGTTGACCATCCGCGCGATTTCCGCGTTGAGGCTGCTGGTGAGTGCGGCATGGGCGGCGCGCTGGGAGATGGACGAAGCATTCGACGTAACCTGACTTTGGATTTTTTCCGCTGCTGCAACGATCTCTTTGTTGGCACCCATATAACCGATTCGCCAGCCGGTCATGGAGTACGCTTTCGAAACGCCGTTGACGGTGATGACTTGATCTCGAACCGCCTCAATCGACCCGATGCTGAAATGTTCCAGCCCGTCGAAGATGACTTTCTCGTAGATTTCATCGGCGATGACGTAGATGCCGGATCTCCTGACAACCTCTCCCAACGATTCGAGCCCTTCGCGAGAATAGACCGAACCGGTCGGATTACACGGAGAATTCAGAATAAGCGCCTTCGTCTTTTTCGAGATTGCACGCTTGAGTTGGGCCGCCGTTATTTTAAAATCGTTCTTTGTCGACGCATTCACAATAATGGGTTTTGCATCGACTAACTTGACCATTTCCGGATAGCTCACCCAGTACGGCGCAGGGATGATGACCTCGTCTCCGCGATTGCAGATCGCCTGAAGCGCGTTGTAGACGGAATGCTTGGCGCCGTTGGAGACAAGAATCTGCGACGGCTCGAAGAGGAGATTATTCTCGCGCTTGAACTTGTCGACGATCGCTTTTTGGAGCTCGGGAATCCCAGCGTTCGCCGTGTACTTCGTAAAATTTTCGTTGATTGCTTTGATGCCGGCGTCCTTCACTGCCTGCGGTGTCGGGAAATCGGGCTCACCGGCGGTCAGGCTGATGACATCATGCCCCTCAGCCTTCATTTTTTTGGCGCGGGCAAAGAGGACGAGCGTCTGCGATGCTTCGAGTGCGGCGACCTTTTTCGATAGTTTCAGCATGAAGGTGATCGTTAGCGTCTTTTCGATTTGAATTTACGGTCCAGCGCCTCTTTCACGGTGAGCGGGACAAAGTCCGTCACATCGCCGCCGAGACGGGAGATTTCGCGGACTATCGAGGAGTTCAAATAGGTGTATTTTTCGTTCGGCATCAAAAAGACGGTCTGTACGTCCGGGTTGAGCTTGCGGTTCATCAACGCCATCTGCATCTCGTATTCAAAATCCGAGATTGCCCGCAGGCCCCGCACCACCGCCGTGGCTTTCTTCTTTTTTGCATAATCAACGAGCAGCCCTTCGAACGCATCGACTTCAACCTGCTTATACTGCTTCACAACTTGCCGGATCAATGCCGATCGCTCATCTTCGGTGAAGAGTGGATTCTTCGAAGAATTCTTTGCAATGCTGACAATGATTTTGTCGAACAAATTCATGGCTCGTTCGAGAATGTCCAAATGGCCGTTGGTGATCGGGTCGAACGTGCCGGGATAGATCGCGGTTTTCATCTCTGTGCCTCATGCGGTGTGCGAGTCAGCTCTGCCTTGCGTTTTAGGATGAGCACGGTTGTTTGTCCAAAAGGCTTCTTGGTGACCTCGAAAGCATTCCGCGGAAGCACGATGGGCGTTTTCCGACTGTGTTCCATGACGATGAAGGAAGATGGTCTCGTAACACCGGCTTCGTGGATTGCCGTCGGAAGTTCTCCAATGTGTTCGAGGTTGAACGGTGGGTCCGCAAACACGAGGTCGTAGTGATGTCGTACGTTTTTGAGATACCAGAAAACATCCGCTTGATGAATTGTGCACCGCTCCTCGCATCCCAACGACGCGATGTTTCTTTCTAATACAGTGATGGAAGTTCTCGACTTTTCGACAAAGACGACCGAGCGCGCTCCTCTGCTCAATGCTTCGAGGCCCAGGCTCCCGCTTCCGGCGAACAGGTCGAGGACTTCGATGTCTTCAAAATCGATACGCGTGGAGAGTATGTCGAAGATGGTTTGCTTTGCACGGTCGGTCGTGGGGCGTATCGAACGGTCGCGCAGCGTCGAGAGTGTTCTTCCGCCATACTTCCCGGCAATGATTCTCATTCAGGATTCGCGCAGGGCCACTCCAATCGCTGCGGCGTAACGATGGCTCTCGTGGATGAGGGATTGGTCGAGTCCCTCCGCCGCTGTCAGTTTACGGAACGATTCGATGGAAGAAGTTTCAAGGCCGGTTTGAGAGCGAAGTGCGGCAAGGGTGTCTGTTGGAACACTGCTGCCATGGAGATACACGCCGGCAATTTTTTGTGAGCCGTCTTTTTGTTTGATATAGTTGAGGTACTGGGCGATGGTCTTGCCCAGAGAGTCCGGCGGTCCGGTGTACCTCCGATAATCCACCATCTCATGGTTCTTCACAATGCTTGCGTCAACTCCGGCTGAGCGCACGCCGAAGAGGGCCACCGTTTCTTTCTTGAGTTCCGGATAGTTGCTTTTCAGCGTTTTTTCCGTGCTAAAATGGTCGATGTCTACAATCTCCAGCTTGAGATTCAGGTCTGCCGTGGCTTTCTGCAGGAACGCCACCATGCCGCGTCGCACAGACACCATAAAGGTTCGACGCGCGTCTTTCTCCTTGGAAGGAATGACATGCGCGTCGGTGATAAAATCTTTCGGACCCGCCTCGGGGAAATATTGTTGTAGCTCCCAGCGGAGATACTGTTTCAAATCATCATCCTTCAGTGTCGGGTCAACAGGCAGAGTGTGGATGAACAGCGAGTGGCTCGGTAGCGCGTACGAAACTTGTTGCGCGGATGACCCGGCTTTCTGCAGGAGGCTCGCCAGCTCTGTTGCGAGCGCTGAGACTTTCGGATGGTCGCCCGAGAGCTGAGCACCTTCATTGACAAAATCGACAGTTGAATCCTGCTCGGCGAGGGCCGTGACCGATGGCTTCTTTCCGTGTTCAACTTCGGCGAGCTGAATACGGTTATCGTAGAAGGAAACGCCGAGAGATCGGGTCGTTTTCATAGAGGCCGTGTGCGGTTAGTCTACCCACGATGCCTTGTTCACCCGGGAGTCGTCCGTTACCGAGCCGATGGAGCCGTAGCCATCGGGACACTCCAACAGGTACTTCTTGATTCTCGACGTGTCGTTCACGGCGAGTTTATAGGGCAACAGCGATTTGGGCGAATGCAGCAAAGACTCCGGAGCGAACAGTCCGTTCGAAAGCAGAACAAAGACACCCTTGTCGGAGCCTGTTGCGATCAAACTGTCCTGGATGAATTTGATGAGCGAATCGAGGGATGTGTTATATCGAAAAAATCGGTTAATGTACTGAAGTTCTGCGGCTCGGATATTCAGCATACGCGCGCGCGATTCGCGCTTGTAAAACTCTTCTTCTTCGCGGATCTTGTACGGTTCGTAGATCACGTAAATCAGGAGAACAAGCAATAGTGCGATGATCGCCTTATAGAGCATTGATCCTTTTGCTTCGTGATAAACAGACATTATTCCTCCAACGGGGTATTAGGTAGTGTATCGATAGTAAGGAAATTCTTGATTTGTTCCAACTTTTTTTTGCTGATTCCCTTAATTTTGAGGAGTTCTTCAACGCTGGTGAACGACCCACGTTCTTTTTTGTATTGCAGAATCCGCTCTGCGACGACATCGCCAATCCCCGGCAGTGCAAGCAATTGTTCTTTTGATGCCTCGTTCAAATTGACTTTTGAAGGCGAGAGTCGTTCTTCCGATGATGCATCGGCCTGAACCTTGCTGCTGAGGTCGGCAAAGGTGCTGTCACTTGCGTGATAATCGAACCGTTGTATCGTCGGGAATGCTTCGGAATACAGTCGAATGCCCGCGCCGATGACAAAGGTCCCTGCAAGGAAGAGAATGACCTTCCGTTCGGTCGATGTCAAAGCGAGCCAGTCGACGAATTGCCGCCACATAGGTTATCACGAAAAAGCGTCTCGAACTTTTCCAAAGAATCCCTTGGAGGCGGACTTCCGGTCTTCCTCGTTCGGGTTGATGTGGTCTGCCTTTGCCAGCTCGCGCAGGAGCTCTTTTTCTCGTGCAGTCAACCGTTGGGGTACCCAGACATTGACGCGGACGAGCTGGTCGCCGCGGCCATGGCCGTTCAAATGAGGAATGCCGCGGCCGCGCATCCGGAGCATCCGGCCAGCCGGCGTTCCCGGGTCGATGGTGAGGGTTGCCTTTGCCGCGAGTGTCGGTATTTCGACTTCGCCGCCCATCGCCGCCAGGGGAAAACTGATGAGCAGGTCGTAGATGATGTCGTCACCGTTGCGTGTAAAGTCCGCGTGTGGTTCTTCTTCGATCTCAACGATGAGGTCGCCCGGGGGACCGCCGCGCCGCCCGGTATTACCCTGTCCCTGGAGCGGAATGTAGTTGCCTTCCGAGACGCCGGGTGGGACATTGACCCTGATCGTCGACTCTCCGTGCACACGGCCTTCGCCGTTGCAGGTCGCACATGGATTGCGGATGATTCGTCCCTCTCCGCCGCACGTCGGGCAGGTGGTAATGTTCACGAATTGGCCGAACATCGAACGCGAGACCTGCCGCAGCTCGCCCGAGCCGTTGCACTGCGGACAGGTGTCTTTGCCGCTGCCGCTTTTTGCCCCGCTCCCGTTACACGTATCGCAGCGCTTCAATCGCTTGAGCTTGATCTTCTTTTCAACGCCGACGGCGATTTCTTCCAACGTCACGTGGAGTTTGAGTCGCAAATCGGACCCCGGGGTGCCGGTTTGTCCACCGGACCGGCGACGGGATCGCGTTTGGCCGAAGACCTCATCGAACATTCCACCGCCCAAACCGGCGCCAAAGATGTCGCCAAACGTCGTGAAAATGTCATTGATGTCATGGAAATCGCGAGCGTACGTACCGCGCATACCTTCATGGCCGAACTGGTTGTATCGCTGGCGCTTTTCCGCATCACCCAACACATCGTACGCTTCAGCCGCCTCTTTGAATTTTTCTTCGGCTTCTTTATTGCCAGGGTTGCGGTCGGGGTGATACTTCAGTGCCATCTGACGGTACGCCTTCTTGATTTCATCCGGGGTCGCGTTCCGCGAAACGCCAAGGACTTCATAGTAGTCGCGTTTTGCCATGGGAATGGTCAGCTCTCTCGCGGGTCGTGGTGGTTATCAGAATGTTGAACCGTAGCGGGGCGGTCAGCAGCTTCTGAAGAAGCTGCAGCGTGAGAAACGATGACTTTTGCATGACGGATCACTTTGTCATGCAGGGTGTACCCTTTTTCCACTTCTTGGACAACCGTTTGGGGGGGGACGTCGTCTTTGGGTACTTGCATCAGCGCCTCGTGGTATTCCACATTGAACTCTTTACCGACGGTGTCCATCGTTTTCACGCCCTGCGCCGACAACATGTTCAGCATTTTCTGGTAGATCAGTTCGACGCCTTTGTAGAACGCATCAAACTCTTTCTGGTCTTTGCTGAGTTTCAGCGAGCGCTCAACATCGTCGACGATCGGCAGCACCTCCATGATGAGCTCTTCGTTCGCGAACTTGACGATGGCTGCCGAATCGCTTTCGACACGCTTTTTATAGTTTTCAAACTCAGCCGCCTTTCGAAGCAACAATTCTTTGTACTGCTGCAGCTGCGTTTCGTACTCCACCAACTTCGCGGCGAGTTCGGCCTCTCTTAATGAAACCTCGGCTTGTACTTGTTCTGACAGGTTCTGTTCTTCTCTATTTTTCTCTTGGTCCATAGTCTCCTTTTAACCTCGCAACATGCGGGCAATCGTTTTCGCGACGTGGTCGACGAGGGGGATGACCTTCGAGTAGTTCATCCGCTTTGGTCCGATAATTCCCACCCTCCCCGAAACGCCGTCGACATTATACGTCGCCGTGATGACGCTATACTCTTTCGCTCTATCCTCGTCGTTCTCGTTCCCGATGGTGATGACAACATCCTTCTCCGAGGCCTCATGTTTTTCCAGCAGGTGAACGATGATGTCTTCATTTTCAACCAGTTCGATCACGCTGCGAAAGTTTTTTGGGTCGATGAACTCCGGCTGCTCGATAATATTCTGCGCGCCGGAAATATGCACCTTCTCCCGCTCCCTGGTGTCGTCGAAGAGCTGGTCAACCGACTCGATGAACAATCGCACCAAACCGGTTCCTTCCGATTGCATATCCTTTACCCGCGCGGCAAATGTATCGCGGATCTCTTGGAACGTTAGCCCTGTCAGGCGCTCGTTCAACAGACGGCCGATCTGCAGTAACGAGTCCCGACGGATCTCCGCCAAAACCTCTAACATAACGGTTTTCACCAGGCCGGAGCGGATGGAGATGACAACCAGCAGTTTTGAGCTCGAAAGCGGGATCAACTCCAGTTTTTCAAAAACGCCGCTGCTGAGATGTGGCGAAGAAACGATGCTCAGCTGCTTGGAAATCTTGCCGAGCAATTTCGAGGTTTCCCGCAGCAAGTCTTCCGTTTCGGCGTTCTGCTCGACGAGGTTCTCGATTGACTGCCGGTCTCCGCTTGAAAGCTGATCGAGCTCCATTAAGTAGTCGATATAATATCGGTAACCCAAATCGGTCGGCACGCGTCCGGCGGAAGTGTGCGGGTGTGAAAGAAAGCCGATTCCCTCCAGGTCGGACATCACGTTGCGGATTGTTGCCGGGCTTATTTGGGATTCGATCCGCTTCGAGAGGACGCGAGAACCCACGGGAATCGCCGTGTGGATGTAGTTGTGAATGACGTGCCACAGAACGCTCCGCTCGCGTTGATTCAGATCTTCCAGTTTTGACATAGTGACCGTCGAAAACCCCTTATTTTACAGTAAAAAAATAGTAATAATTGCAGGGTTTGTCAAGGTGAGATTTTTTTTTGTGGTAACAGACAGAATACCGTGACTCGGTTGGCGGTGACGGAGGATGAAGATGACTCACGAGTGTTTCAGCCACACGGGAAGTTCGTTCTGAAGCAAGGAGCGAACAAGAAGCGAGCTATCGATGGAACAGATAACCAGAGGAGGCGAGATGGATTCTGTGGCTTATTGATTGAAGGCGAAATAATCGTTATGTTGGTCGCGACAATTCCTCACCTCGGATCTTGACAGACTTACTGCGTTGAAAGCAAAACTTGCCCTCGAGAACGGTACAGTGTTTACGGGAGAAGCGTTCGGTGCTGCTTCCGAGATAACGGGCGAAGTGGTTTTCAACACCAGCCTTACGGGCTATCAAGAGATCCTCTCCGACCCTTCCTATGCTGGACAGATCGTTACCATGACGTATCCGCTCATCGGCAACTACGGCATCAATCCGCAGGACCTGGAATCGGTCAAGCCGCAGGTCGCGGGATTTGTCGTACGCGAATATTTTGAGTTCTTCAGCAATTTTCGGGCGAACGGAAGTTTGGGCAAATGGCTTACCGACCACAACATCGTTGCCATCCAGGGAATCGACACGCGCAAACTCACGAAGATTATTCGAACGGCGGGAGCGATGCGAGGAGTACTCTCCACGACTGATCTGGATGATGAAAGCCTCATCGCGAAAGCCTGCAGTTCGCCGCTGATGGCCGGGCTCGATCTCACCAGGCAGGTCACCACCGGTGAGCCGTACTCTTGGGATGAAGTTGATCGAACACCGTTCGCCTTGGCACCTGCGGCTTCTACGAAGCTCAATGGCAAGCGGTGGAATGTTGTGGTGTTTGACTACGGAGTAAAATACAACATCCTGCGGCGGCTGACCTCGTATGGCTGCAAGCTCGCCGTGGTGCCTTCGTCTTATTCCGCGGAAAAAGTGCTGGAGATGGATCCGGATGGGATCGTTCTTTCAAATGGTCCCGGCGATCCTGCGGCGGTCAGGTATGCAATTGAGAATATCAAAAAGCTGGTCGGCCGGAAACCAATCTTCGGCATTTGCCTGGGCCATCAATTGTTGGCGCTGGCCTTGGGAGGAAAAACGTACAAGCTCAAGTTCGGCCATCGTGGAGCCAACCACCCGGTCAAGAATCTCCTCACGCAATCGATAGAAATCACTTCCCAGAACCACGGCTTTGCCGTCGACCCCAGTTCACTCGACCCCGCCTCCGTCGAACTCACCCATGTCAACCTGAACGATGGCACGAACGAAGGGCTACGCCACCGTGAGCAACCGATTTTTTCCGTTCAATACCATCCCGAAGCTTCCCCCGGCCCGCATGATAGCGACTATCTCTTCGCCCAGTTTATCGAGATGATGGAGCGCGAGAGCATTCCCGTTGCCCACTAACGATTCTGATTGTCGACCAAGAGTTCTGAAGCATTTTGCGCGAAGGAACGAAATGCGGCAGGCTCTCGGGCAATTTGCTGGAGTGTTTTGTAAAAGGACTCGCGCGTAAAGCCGTTCTGCACGAGCACACTGTCAACCTTCGATTGATATTGCTCTGCAGTGAGCGTTGACCGGGGTGACTGCCACTCTTCCCGCGACAACAGCAGCGAAGAATAGGCCTTTGCCAGTTGCCCGGAGCGGACGTCCGGCGGGGAGGAGGTTTCACAACCGAAAACAACCAAAAGGGCGCAACAGAAGAGAGAAGAAGATCGTTGAGTCATTCTGGTCAAAAGTACTCAGTGAATAGATTGAAAACAACTGCAGTTGAAAACGAGCAAGGCAAACGCTATATTCCTTTTGACGTTCCTCAACCCATCCCACACTCACTCGATAACATTCAGGGGGCACAATTATGGTAGAAGCGACTAAGACAATCTTGATGAACACGGTGAAGGAATGGGCGAAGTTTTCAGGCGACCGCGAGAAGTTTGGCGGCGTTGCACAGGAAATTGCAGCGATTACGCGGAAGTGCGTGCAGGAAAGCCTCGCTCTTCTCAAGACCCAAAATATCGACGTCGACTGCGATACGCCGGATGACCTGAAGATGATGAAAGTTCCTGTCCATATCGATCCCGTCGTTGATGCGACATTTCCCAACGTCAAAGTCAGTGTTATCCTCAAGTGCGGCGGAGCGACGCGCACGATCGTCATCCAGCCGAACTTAACAATCTCGGCGGGCGGTACCCCCGTCACGTATGATCAGCTGAAAAAAGGAATTCCCGCAGCTTTTGAAACGAACGCCGCGGAGTTTGTGCGCGACGCGTTTCTGAATGTGGCACGAACGGGAGGGAAAGAAGAAGCGAAGTAATTTGCAACCCGAACTACGCAATCCGCCATTGTACCAACTTCTCTCAGACTACAAGCCGAGCGGCGATCAACCTGAAGCGATCAAGCAGCTGACCGAAGGAGTGCTGCGCGGCGACCGGTACCAAACGCTGTTAGGCGTAACGGGCAGCGGTAAGACGTTTACGATCTCCAACGTCATCGCGCAGGTCAACAGGCCGGTACTCGTCATGTCGCACAACAAGACGCTCGCTGCGCAGTTGTACGCGGAGTTCAAAGGCTTCTTTCCGAACAACCGCGTCGAGTTCTTCATCAGCTACTACGACTACTACCAGCCGGAAGCCTACGTTCCCACCTCCGACACGTACATCGCGAAAGATTCCTCGATCAACGAAGAAATCGACCGGTTGAGGTTGCGTGCGACCAGTGCGCTGCTCAGCGGAGACCCCAATGTGATTGTCGTTGCGTCGGTGAGCTGCATCTACGGCATCGGGGCGCCGGAAGAGTGGATCTCGTCAACGCTCGTCGTGCGGAAGGGCGACCGCATCCAGCGCAACGAGTTGCTCAAGCGGCTGCTCGACTTGTTCTACGAGCGCAACGACTACGAGTTCAAACGAGGCTCGTTTCGAGTGCGTGGCGATGTCATCGAAGTCATCCCGGGCTACGAAAACGAGGAAGCGCTGCGAATCGAAATGTTCGGTGATGAGGTCGAACGGATCTCGTACATCAACAAAACCGACGGGCATATCCTGGGCTCAGCAGAATATGAAGTGGTTTATCCGGCGAAGCAGTTCATTACGTCGCGCCAGAGTATTGAACGGGCATTGGGGAATATAGAACAGGAGCTTCGTGAGCGAACGACGGAGTTACGGTCGATGGGCAAGTTGCTCGAAGCGCAGCGGCTGGAGCAGCGGACGCGCTTTGACATGGAGATGATGCGCGAGATCGGCTACTGTTCCGGAATTGAGAACTATGCACGCCATCTCGCCGCTCGCCCGCCCGGTTCGCGGCCCTACTGCTTGCTCGATTATTTCCCGAAAGACCTGCCCGACGGCCAGGCGGGTTTCCTCACCGTGATCGATGAATCGCATGCCACTGTTCCCCAGATTCGCGGGATGTGGCATGGCGATCGGTCGCGGAAAGAAACGCTCGTAGAATACGGGTTCCGCCTTCCATCTGCGCTCGACAATCGGCCCCTGACGTTTGACGAGTGGGACTCCATGGTCAAACAGGTCATTTTCGTCAGCGCGACGCCGGGAGACTACGAGCTGGAAAAGAGCATGGGCGTCGTGGTCGAGCAGGTCATCCGCCCGACTGGCCTTATTGATCCCGCAGTGGAAATCCACCCGAGCAAACATCAGGTCGATGATTTGATTGCCGAGGTTCGCCAGCGCGCAGCTAAGAAAGAGCGCGTTCTCGTCACGACGCTCACCAAGCGCATGGCGGAGGATTTGACGGAGTATCTCACGAACATCGGAGTGAGGGTGCGCTACATTCACTCCGAGGTCGATGCGTTGGAGCGGGTGGAGATTCTGCGCGACCTGAGGTTGGGCGAGTTTGATGTGCTCGTGGGCGTTAACCTTTTGCGGGAAGGGTTGGACTTGCCTGAGGTGTCGCTCGTGGCCATCATCGATGCGGATAAAGAGGGGTTCCTGCGGTCGGACCGTTCATTGATCCAAACTGCAGGGCGCACCGCTCGCAACGTTAACGGCAAAGTTATTCTTTACGCCGATACGATGACCGGCTCCATGCAGCGCATGATCGACGAAACCGACCGCCGGCGGAAGAAACAGGTCGACTACAACACGCAACACGGCATCACGCCGGAGACGATCTACAAGACGGTCGAAGAGGTGCTTGCGGCAACAGCAGTCGCTGACGTCAAAGCGAGTCGCGACATTCGACGCGACCGAGAGAAGGCGACGGCGGTGTCGGATTCTGTCGTAAAGTACCTGACGAAAGAGCAGCGCAAGGATTTGCTTGAAGAGCTTCGGGCAGAAATGCGTCGTGCGGCAAAAGACTTAGAGTTCGAGCGTGCGGCAGAGCTGCGGGATGAGATTGAGCGGCTGGAGGAGATGGGGGAGAAGTAGTGAAGTATTGGGGTAGTAAGTAGTGAAGAAAGAAGAAAACAGTTGCGACTTGTAGCCTGAGACCTGAAACTAACCCATCCCCAACCTCGAATCCACCGCGATGTTGTCTGTTGTACGCCATCTTGCCCGCACGTTTACCGATCCCCTGCTGGATTTTCTTTTTCCCCGCGTTTGCTTCAATTGTCAGCAGCTTCTCCCTGAGGGGACGAAGTATGTTTGCGAGCCATGCTGGAAGTCCATCGAACGGGTTCATGAAGAACATCCGTTATTTCTAGAAACAAAAGTTAAGTTGCTGGAAACGGGGTCTGTCAGCGATCTGGTCTCGTGCTTCCTGTTTCAAACGGAAGGTGTGATCCAACTTCTCGCCCACGCAATGAAGTATGAAGGCTTTGAACAATTAGGCGTCTGGTTGGGTCGAGAGTTAGGCAAAAGGATTCAGGAGAGTAATATTCGGGCAGATTATCTGATACCGATTCCGCTCCACAGGCGGAAATTTCGTGAGCGGGGATATAATCAGGCAGAGATCATCGCCCGTGGTGTTTCCGACATAACCCAGATTCCGGTGAGAGTCGATCTTGTGCAACGCTGTCGATTCACTGAGACTCAGACAAAACTGAATCTTGAGCAGCGTCAGAAGAATGTGGAAGACGCGTTTGAAGTCGTTCACGCGAAGGAAGGAGAAATGCGCGGGAAGATTTGCATCATCGTTGACGATGTCATCACAACGGGAGCGACGCTAAGCTCCTGTGCGGGAGAATTAAGAGCCGTTGGAGCTTCGGAAGTTATTGCTGCCTCGCTGGCTCTCGCTCAGTAATGAATAACGCGCCGGTTTCCTTGACTTTCCTCCTAATTCTGTCTACTTTGCGTTACCCTATTCCGCTCTGATACCTCTTGCCACGAAGGCATTCGCCCTGTTGGATAATCTGTTGGCTAAAGGGATGAATATAAAAATGTATATCCAACAGGGCAGGGTCACGAAGTTTGACAAAGAGTGGCAATTTTGAAATTTTTTGTGTCTTAGAGTTCCCGCTTCTAAAACTACGAAAGGCGGGATCCCTGCACTGCGGCAGGCAGGCCGTACAGCGGGACCAGAATTCCGCTCACCGAGCGGGATTCTGAGAAGCGGAACCGCAAGGCGGGAGTTTGTGGCAAACAACACTTATTGACTATCGAACTCTCTCAACCATTGGAGGTCATCATGGCTGTTCGTGTCGGCATTAATGGCTTTGGCCGCATCGGCCGAAACGTCTTTCGAGCGGGAGTCGGCGACCCTGCCATCGAATTTGTCTCAGTCAACGATATCACCGATCCAAAAACGCTTGCCCATCTTCTAAAGTACGATTCTGTCATCGGTAATTTCAACGGGACTGTCGAGGTGAAGGAGTCCAACCTTGTCGTCAACGGCAAAGTGCTGAAAGTCTTTGCCGAAAAAGACCATACCAAGCTGCCGTGGAAAGACTTGGGCGTCGACATTGTCATCG
>CAYJSZ010000065.1:2323-13344 GCA_964372545.1 uncultured Ignavibacteriaceae bacterium | reverse complement strand
GTGATGCTTTGTGTCCTCGTGTCTTAGTGGCGATGCTTTTCAGCCAGACTTCTAGGTACGAAGGAACGGAAGAATGGCAAAAGCAAAACGATTTCAGGGAACGGGCACGGCAATCGTCACGCCGTTCAAGAAGGACGGCTCGCTCGATGAACGCAAGCTCCGGAAGTTCGTCGACTTCCAGATCAAGGGTGGCGTCGAAGCGCTGATCCCCGTCGGAACAACCGGCGAAGGACCGACCCTCTCGCACACAGAGCACCAGCGCGTGTTTGAAATCGTCGCTGAACAGGCAGACGGACGCGTGAGGATCTTCGGCGGCACAGGAAGCAACAGCACGGAGAAAGTCATTGAGCAGACCAAGATGGCGAAAAAAATCGGTCTCGATGCCGCGCTCATCGTCGGGCCGTACTACAACAAACCGACGCAGGAGGGCTACTACCAGCATTATCGGGCAGTCGCTGAGGCCGTCGACATTCCCATCATCGTCTACAACGTCCCGGGACGAACGGGCGGGAACATCGAAGCGGCGACGATGATTCGGATGGCGGAAGAAATTCCGAACATCATTGCTGTCAAAGAAGCATCGGGCAACATCGGACAGATCATGGAAATTGCGCGGAACCGACCGCCGCGTCTCTCCCTCCTCTCCGGCGACGACGCCATCACCTTGCCTCTCATGGCAGTTGGAGGCGATGGCTGCATTTCTGTCGTTGCGAATGAAACTCCCCGCGAGTTTTCCGACATGGTGCGGGCGTGTTTGAAGAACGACTGGGACAACGCGCGCAAGCTTCACGAAAAACTCTTGCCGCTGATGAACGGCAATTTCATCGAGTCCAACCCGATTCCGGTGAAAGCTGCCCTGGCCATGATGGGGATGATCGAAGAAGTCTATCGTTTGCCGCTGGTCAAGATCAGCGACAAGAACAGAGAGAAGCTGACGAAGATCTTGGAGGAACTGAAACTGGTCTGATCGTGGCATTACGGGAACAAATAGAATCCTTTTACTCCCAGGATACCAATGCTCTAGACCGTACGGCTGCTCTGCGTGCATTCAGCGAGCTGAAATTCTTTCTGAATGGTGGAGAAATTCGCGCCGCGCAACGATCCAGCGCAGCCGAAGCTCATGGCGGCTGGATTGTCAATGACTGGGTCAAGAAGGGAATCCTCCTCGGATTTCGACTTGGTGAGCTGGTGGAAATTCCGATCAACGAACAGTTCCGCTATTTCGACAAGAGCACCTATCCGCTGAAGAAACTCTCGCTCGAGAATCAGGTGCGTGTTGTCCCCGGCGGCACAACGATTCGGGACGGCGCCTTTATCGCCAAGAGCGTCGTGATCATGCCGCCCGCGTATATCAACGTCGGTGCGTTTGTGGACGAGGGGACGCTGATTGATTCGCACGCGCTCGTCGGTTCGTGCGCGCAAGTCGGCAAACGCGTGCACCTCAGCGCGGGTGCTCAGATCGGGGGCGTGCTCGAGCCGGTCGGTGCGATGCCGGTGATCATTGAGGATGATGTGCTCGTCGGAGGAAACTGCGGAATCTATGAAGGCACGATCGTCAAGCGCCGCGCGGTGATCGGCGCGGGCGTTGTGCTCACGGGCTCAACACCCGTGTACGACCTTGTGAGCGAGAAAATCTATCGCCGCTCACCTGAAAGCCCGCTCGTCATTCCCGAAGGAGCGGTCGTCGTGCAAGGAAGCCGCCACATCGACGCACCGTTTGCCAGGCAACACCACATTGCGCTGTACACGCCGGTCATCATCAAGTATCGCGACGAAAAAACCGATGCAGCAACGGCGTTGGAAGAGAGTCTCCGATGAAACGGATCCTGATCTGCGGCAGTAACGGTCTGCTCGGTCAACGACTCTCGCTCATGCTCAGCACGCGAACGGAGTACGAAGTACTCAACACTTCGCACCACCGAACCTTTGTCTTCGACGATCATCTGTTCGACTATACGCAGCTGGATATTACCCGGAAGAGCGATGTGAAAAGCCTGATCTCCAGTTTTCAGCCGACCGTCATCTTGAACGCGGCGGCGGCAACAAACGTCGACTGGTGCGAAACGCATCGTGAAGAGGCCTGGAGAATAAACGTCACCGGCGTTGAAAACCTGATTGAGGCAGCTCGAAAAGTCGGCGCAAAGCTGATTCATGTTTCCACCGATTACATTTTCGACGGCAAGCACGCGCCGTACCGCGAGGAGGATCGGCCGGAGCCGCTGTCGTACTACGGCAAGTCGAAGTTGGCCAGCGAAAATGCCTTGAAGGTGAGCGATATTCCCTACGCAATCGTGCGGACCATCGTCGTCTACGGCTATGGCATCGGTGTCAAGCAGAATTTTCCGCTGTGGGTTCTCGAAAATCTCAACGCCGGCAAGGAAATACGCTGCGCCGACGATCAGGTCAGCAACCCTACGTACGTCGGTGATCTTGCCCAGAGCATGATCAAGATCATGGAGCTCGAACGCGACGGAGTCTACCACGTCAGCGGCAGCGAGACCGTGAGCCGTTTCGATTTTGCGCAACGCGTGGCCGAGGTGTTTGGTCTGGACGGTGTTCTCATTCAGAGAATTAAAAGTGCGGACCTTCAACAAGCGGCGAAGCGTCCGCCCAACACGGCATTCATCACCGAAAAGGCAGAGAGCGACCTTGGCATCAAACTGCTGACCGTCCGCCAGGGACTGGCCATGCTGAAACAGGAACTCGAACAAGCCCGAAAGAACTGAATGGACTACCTCCTGCCCGTCATCGCCGGCTTCACGCTCGGTTGTATCCACGCCTTTGATGTCGACCACATCGTTGCAGTTACCGCCTTTGCAAGCAAAACGCCGAACGCGAGAGCGGCCTCACGGTTTGGCTTTCTCTGGGGATTCGGGCACACGGCGACACTCCTTGTTCTCGGACTTTTCTCCCTCGCATTTCGGTTCATCATCCCGCCAATGGTCGAATCGATAGCAGAGATCGGGGTCGGACTCCTGCTGATCGCCATCGGCGCGTGGGTTCTCCTTGGCGTCGTTCGAAAGAGGCATCTCCACGTTCACAAACACACGCATGATGGCATCGAACATGTCCACTTCCATTCGCACGCTGATGGCGAGAGTCATCATCATCAACATTCGATGTTCCTTGTGGGCGCAACGCACGGGTTTGCCGGAACCGCGGCCGTCATGGTGATGATTCCCGTTGCAATCACGCAATCGATCGGCGTTGCGGCGGTGTATCTGGCGCTGTTTGGGATTGGCACGATGGCGGCGATGAGCTTCTTCGCCTTTACCATCGGGCAAGTCGTTGCACGGATGAAATCAAAAGAGACCCTGCCGCTTGTCCAAACGGTCTCCGGGCTATTAAGCATATGCGTTGGATGTATCTGGGTCGGGGAAAAGGTCCTTTGAGACAATATTTTCGCGTCAGCTTCGTCTTTCTCCTTGTCGCGCTTCTTCTCGGATGTTCCGGCGGAAGGTGGTCCGCCGACAAAAGTATCCTGCGAGTGATGACGTACAACATTCATCACGGCGAAGGAGTTGACGGGGAGGTGGACATCGAACGCATTGCCAGGCTGATTCGAGACGCAAAGGCGGACATCGTCGCGTTACAGGAAGTCGACCGCGGCGTCGAACGAACAAAGAAGATCGATATCATGACCATGCTGGCTGACAAAACTGGCATGACGTACGCCTTCGGCAAGAACATCGACTACCAGGGGGGCGACTACGGGAACGGGTTCCTCACGCGATTCCCGATCCTGGAGGAACGGAATCTCCATTATAAGATGATCCGTGAAGGCGAGCAACGGGGACTGCTGCAACTCGTCCTGGATGTGCGCGGTCAGGAAATTGTCGTGATGAATACCCATATCGATTTTCGGGAGGATGATGCCGAGCGGGTGTCGAACGTCGGTGAGCTTCGTGACGCGATCAAACGATACAGCCCGCGGCCGGTCGTTGTGTGCGGGGATTTCAACGACCTGCCTGCCAGCAGAACGATCGGCCTGATGAGGGAAGATTTTCTGGATAGCTGGGAAGCTGTTGGTGTGGGAGATGGGCTGTCCTACTCGACGACAAAACCTGAAAAAAGAATTGACTATATTTTCATCGGGAAGTCTTCTACGGCCTCTTCCCTACGACTCCGTCCGGTCTCTGCACAGGTATTGCAGAGCGATGCGTCGGATCATTTGCCGGTGGTGGTAGAATTTGAGATATCAGAAAATTAAGTCTTACAAAAAAATGCCACAAAGACACTAAGTCACCAAGAAAATATATAGAAGTTTTTATTTCGTGTCTTTGAGCCTCCGTGGCAATTTCCCCAAGCAAGTTAGCGAGATCAATCACTTATGCTCGATATTAAATTTATTCGCGAAAATTTCGACTTGGTCCGTAAAGGGACGGAGGCAAAGGGCCTCACAGTCAACCTCGGCGAGATCATCTCGCTCGATGAAAAACGCCGCGCGCTGATTCAAGAAGGCGAGACCCTGAAGGCAAAACGGAATCAGGCTTCTGCGGAAGTCGGCAAGAAAAAGAAAGAAGGCGCCGACACCACGGCCTTGATCGCCGAAATGGACGTTGTGAAGAATCGGATCCAGGCGATAGACCACGAACTACGAGATGTGGAACAGACGATCCACAATGCGCTTCTCAACGTTCCCAACTTGCCGCATCCGTCGGTTCCCATCGGCAACACTCCGGCAGACAACAAAGAGATCTTCACATGGGGAGAGCCGCCGCAGGTCGATTTCCCGATGAGGCCACACTGGGAGCTGGCAGAGAAACTCGGAATTATCGATTTTGCGCGTGGTGGGAAGGTGACCGGAGCCGGTTTTCCGTTTTACGTCGGTAAGGGTGCAACCCTTGAGCGCTCGCTCGTTAATTTCTTTCTCGATCAGGCGTCGCAACGTGGATACAAAGAAATTGCGCCGCCGGTCGTCGTCAACGAAGAAAGTGCGCGCGGTACGGGCCAACTGCCGGACAAAGAGGATTTGATGTACGTCGTCGAGCGCGATCAGCTCTACATGATTCCAACGGCGGAAGTTCCTGTGAGCAATTTTCATCGCGATGAAATTCTCTCGGAGAAAGAGCTCCCCTTACGGTACGCGGCGTACAGTCCCTGTTTCCGCCGCGAGGCGGGATCGTACGGCAAAGATGTCCGTGGTCTGAACCGCATTCATCAGTTCGACAAAGTCGAGCTCGTCAAGTTCGTCCATCCCGCAACATCGTACGATGAGTTAGAATCGCTTCGTCAAGACGCAGAGCATCTTCTGCAACTTCTCGGCCTTCCGTATCGTGTACTGCTCATGTGCACCGGCGACATGGGCTTCACGCAGTCGAAGAAATACGACCTTGAAGTCCGGGCTCCCGGCCAGCAGAAATGGCTGGAGGTTTCTTCGTGCAGCAACTTCGAGGCGTTCCAGGCGAGACGGATGAATGTGCGATTCAAGCCTTCCAACGGAGCAAAACCGGAATTCGTCCACACCTTGAATGGTTCCGGACTTGCGTTACCGCGAGTCGTGGCTGCATTGCTCGAGCACTATCAAACGCCTGAAGGAAAAGTCATTGTCCCGAAGGCTTTACACGCATACACCAAATTTGAAACTATCGGCTGAGGTTCTGTTGTTACGTAGTTGTTCCCTTTCTTAACTTTTTCGTAAGTGCTCAGTCAATTTTAACTACTTAAATAGCCACCAAGGCTCGAAGGCACTAAGCATGAAGGGCAGATAATGTAAGAATGACTGAGAATGGCAAAGTTTTTTCGCATAAACATCAGCGTGTTTTTGACTAATGAGGGATTCGCATGATTTATCTTTTGGTTTCCTTTGTGTCTTCGTGACTTAGTGGCTGAGTAGTGACACTTTTTCATTCTAAATTGATCTCGTGAAATCTCTTCTTCGTCTCAAGCCCTATCTCCTGCGCTACAAGAAGACACTCCTCCTCGGTCTGTTGACCGTTGTGGGGAGTAATCTGTTTTCCGTCGTGCAGCCGCTCTTCCTCGGCTACGCGGTGGACGAGCTCAAGCGCGGGATTGAACAGCACCAGCACGTCACCAACGACCTGATGATGTGGGCGTTTTACATCGTCGGCTTCTCGCTCGTCGCGGGGTTCTTTACGTTCCTGACGCGACAAACCATCATTGTTGCGTCGCGGCATATCGAGTTCGACCTGAGGAACGATTTTCTCGCGCATCTCCAGAAGCTGCACTACCCATACTTCCAAAACACGCCGACCGGCGACTTGATGGCGCACGCCACAAACGACATCGCCGCCGTACGTAACGTTCTCGGCCCGGGCATCATGTATCCCTCAGACACCATCATGACGTTCACGATGGTGCTCACCATGATGCTCATAACGGACTGGCAGCTCACGATGCTGGCGTTGGTTCCGCTCCCGCTTGTCTCCATCGCCGTGTATCGTCTGAGTAAGGCAGTCAACCAGAAGTTCGCCGAGCGGCAGGAGCAATTCTCCAAACTGACGACACGTGCACAGGAGAATCTCTCCGGCATCCGCGTGATCAAGGCGTATGTGCGTGAGAATTTCGAGATCGACCGATTCCGTACGATGAGCTGGGAGTATCTCAAGAAGAATCTCGTCCTCGCCCGCGTGCAAGCCATCATGTGGCCGTTAATGTTTGTGCTCGTCGGCTTTTCGATACTGATGGTGATTTATTTTGGCGGAATTCGAGTCATCGATGGGAAGATCACCATCGGAACGCTGACGGCGTTCTTCGGCTATCTCGTCATGCTCATCTGGCCGATGATCGCGTTCGGCTGGGTCGCAAACCTGTTGCAGCAAGGTGCCGCGTCGATGGCCCGGCTGGGAAGAATCTTCGATACCACGCCGGAAATTCAAGACACAGACACGACGGATCATTCGATTTACACTCTTCGCGGTGAAATCGAATTCCGCAATGTCTCCTTCACCCATAAGAACGCCGCCGTGCCGACATTGAACACCATCAACGTCAAGATTGGGCGTGGGATGACCGTCGCGATCGTCGGCTACACGGGGACGGGGAAAACGACTCTGGTGAATCTGATTCCGCGGCTCTACGATACGACGGACGGCGAAGTGTTGATCGACGGTGTAAACATCAAGAAGATACCGGTCGCAGTGTTGCGGTCGCAGATCGGGTACGTGCCGCAGGAGACATTCCTCTTTTCGGAGACGATCGCGGAGAACATCCAGTACGGCGTCGACGACCGCCGCGATGAACATCGGCTCCGAAAGGCAGCGGACATCGCGCAGATTTCAAAGGACGTGACGGAATTTCCGAAACAGTTTCAGACGATGATCGGCGAGCGTGGCATTACGTTATCCGGCGGACAGAAACAGCGCACCAGCATTGCGCGTGCGCTCATGCGAGAACCGAAGATTCTGATTCTTGACGATGCACTCTCTTCTGTCGACACCTACACGGAAGAAGAAATCCTCAAACGGCTCCGCGAATTCATGAAAGACCGCACCAGCATCCTCATCAGCCATCGCATCTCGACGGTCAAAGACGCGGATCTGATTTGCGTGTTGGACAGAGGAGAAATCGTTGAGCGCGGCACTCACGACGAGCTTGTTGCTCTCGGCGGGATTTACGCACAGTTGCACGAAAAGCAGTTGCTGGAGCAAGAGCTGGAAGAGATGTAACGAACAAGTAAAAATTCAAAATGAAAAATTAAAAAATGAAAGCAAAAGATGGAAAAGCCTTTTGACATTAGCGAGAGAGCTTTTGAGTTTGCAATAGCCGTCCTCGAACTTTCCGAACAAATTCCCGCGAGCAGAATTGGGAACAGAGTTGCTGATCAGCTTATTCGTGCAGGTACTTCGATTGGAGCAAATCTAGAAGAAGCAACAGCAGCGTCGAGCACAGCCGACTTTGTCAATAAAGTGATCATTGCGCTGAAGGAAGCAAGAGAAACAAACTATTGGCTACGAGTTGTTCAACGGAAGAATTTAGCACATCAAACTTCAATAAATCCAGTGCTCAGCGAGTCCGAAGAAATAAAAAAAATTTTAGGAAGCATCGCGAGCAAATCTCGCAAAGTCGGGAAATCAAAATCTGCCTAAACATTTTTTCATTTTTCATTGATCTATGCACGAAGAAGAAGTCCTCGGTAAAGCCTACGATGCGCGCCTGATGCGGCGGCTGTTGAAGTACCTCCGGCCGTACCTCCGGCATGTGGCGCTCGGGATTCTGCTCAGCATTCTCGTGAGCGCGCTGGAAGCCGTGCGTCCGTACTTCACAAAGATCGCCGTCGACGTCGACATTGCTGCCAAAGACAAACACGGCCTCTTGATGACTACGCTTGCCTTCTTTGGCGTACTCGTCGTCCGCGGATTCCTCCAATATGCGAATGCTTATCTCACACAATGGATCGGACAGCGCACAATCTACGACCTGCGCATGGAAGTGTTCAAACATCTCCAGCATCTTTCCCTACGGTTCTACGACAAAAACCCTATCGGCCGCATGATCACGCGTGTGACGAACGACGTCGAGGTACTGAACGAAATGTTCTCATCCGGCATCGTCATGGTCTTCACCGACGTCTTCACCATTGCCGGCATTTTCTATTTCATGTTCACGATGAATTGGGAGCTGGCGTTAATCTCGTTGAGCGTGCTGCCGCTTCTCTTCTACGGCACGTTCCTCTTCCGCAAGAAAGCTCGAGAAGCCTACCGCGACGTGCGCATCCAAATTGCCCGGATCAACTCGTTTATGCAAGAGCATATCACCGGCATGCTCGTCGATCAAATCTTCAACCGCGAGAAAAAATCCTTCGAGAAATTCTCCAACATCAACGCCGCACACCGGGACGCAAACATCCGGTCGATACTTTACTATGCGTTCTTTTATCCGGGAGTAGAATTGATCGGTGCGCTTGCCATCGGGCTGATCATCTGGTACGCAGGGGCGCAGGTATTGGACGGAGCCGTTACACTCGGCACCGTGATGGCGTTCCTGCAATTCAACGAGATGTTCTGGCGACCGATTCGCGACTTATCCGAAAAATACAACATCCTCCAGACCGCGATGGCGTCGTCCGAGCGCGTCTTCCAGCTTCTGGACGACAAAACAGTCATCAATGAACCCACCCAACCGATACCACTGGAGCAAATCAAGGGCGAGATCGAATTTCGCGATGTCTGGTTTGCATACAACGTTCCCTCCGATGGGAAGACATCGCCCGAGTGGGTGCTGAAGGGCGTCTCGTTTCACATCAAACCGGGTGAGACGGTGGCGATTGTCGGACACACCGGCGCGGGGAAGACTTCACTCATCAACCTGCTGAGTCGCTTCTACGAAATCCAAAAAGGCGAGATTCTCATCGACGGTGTGAACATTCAGCACGCCCGCAGTGAAGACTTGCGCAAACACCTGGCCGTCGTGTTGCAGGATGTTTTCCTCTTTTCCGGCGACATCAAAGGCAACATCAATCTCGGCAATGACGCGATCTCACTCGATAGGATACATGCTGCCGCGCGTGTGGTCGGTGCACAGCGATTCATCGAGCAACTGCCCGGGCAATACGACGCCGAAGTGAAAGAGCGGGGAGCGACGTTATCGGTTGGACAAAAACAGCTCCTTTCCTTCGCCCGTGCGCTCGCGTATCATCCGAAAATCCTCGTGCTCGACGAGGCCACGTCCAGCGTCGATACCGAAACCGAGAAACTCATTCAAGACGCGATCAAAAAGCTCTTACGGGGCCGCACTTCAATCGTCATCGCCCATCGCCTCTCGACCATCCAGAACGCCGATAAGATCATTGTGCTGCACAAGGGAGAGGTTCGAGAGATTGGAACTCACCAAGAACTCATCGCGCGGGATGGCATCTACCGCAAGCTGTACCTACTCCAGTATAAAGACCAGGAAGTCAGAGTCTCGTAGAAATAACCTT
This sequence comes from uncultured Ignavibacteriaceae bacterium, assembly GCA_964372545.1. Lineage (GTDB taxonomy): Bacteria > Bacteroidota > Ignavibacteria > UBA10030 > UBA10030 > CAYJSZ01. Next base: position 3,464 of record CAYJSZ010000065.1, on the reverse strand, counting down.
CCCTCTTGCAACTCACAATTTCCCTCCCTACATTCTGCTCAACACGTTGCGAGGGTATTCTTTCATGCCGCCACAACAAAAAGTCATAACGATCGAGCGCCACATCATCGAGGGCGAGCGGGCTCACCCGGGCGCTACGGGCGATTTTTCCGGCTTGCTGCGAGACCTCACGCTTGCAGTCAAAATCATTTGGCGCGAGGTGAGCAAGGCGGGACTTGTAGATATCCTCGGTAACGTCGGTCGAGAAAACATCTCGGGCGACGAGGTGAAAAAACTTGATGTCTTCGCCGACGATACCATCTACAAGGCGATGGACCACGGCGGGCATTTGTGCGTGATGGCATCCGAAGAAAACGAAGACGTACTGCACATCCCCGAACAGTACCCTACGGGCAAGTATGTTCTGCTCTACGACCCACTCGACGGATCATCGAACATCGACGCCAACGTGAACATCGGCACGATCTTCTCGATTTATCGTCGCGTGACACCAAGCGGGAATGGGCGACTCGAGGACTGCCTCCAGCCGGGCTACAAGCAGCTTGCAGCAGGCTACGTCATCTACGGCTCATCGACGATGCTTGTCTACACCACGGGTGATGGCGTGCACGGCTTTACACTCGACCCCAGCATCGGAGAGTTTTTGCTCTCCCATGAGAATATCCGCATCCCGAAGAAGGGAAAAATCTACAGTGTGAATGAAGGGAACTACCACCGTTGGGACGATGGCGTGAAAAAATACACGCACTATCTGCATGAAGAAGACAAAGTAACGAGCCGGCCGTACTCCGCGCGCTACATTGGCTCGATGGTTGCGGATATTCACCGGACGCTTCTCTATGGCGGCATCTTCATGTATCCTGGCGACAAAAAGAATCCCGAAGGAAAATTGCGGTTGATGTACGAATGCAACCCGATGGCGTTCATCATCGAACAGGCGGGGGGTCGAGCAAGCAGCGGAAAGCAGAGGATTCTGGACGTCCAGCCATCTTCGCTCCATCAACGAACACCGCTCTTCATCGGCAGCGAGGAAGATGTTTGTATAGCCGAGGAATTCTTCCAGGGAAAACGCTAACAATCATAAGGACGCGATGAACGAAGAACAACTGATTGCCGAAACGGATTTTGTTGTGGTCGACGT
>CAYJSZ010000065.1:0-2223 GCA_964372545.1 uncultured Ignavibacteriaceae bacterium | reverse complement strand
TTTCGGGAGCGTGGCATTGAGTTGATGAACCCGCAGCTTTGCACTGTTCGGCTTTCGCGTAAGATTGTTCCGCACCTGCCAAGTAAATCTCTGGGACAAGTGGCAAAATTTATGGAGATCAACATTCCGGCCCGCCATCGCGCTTCCGGCGATGCATATGCCACGGCAATGTTGCTCATCAAATATCTTTCCTATCTGGAAAAGCGTTTCGCTATCAAGACGCTCGAAGAACTTCTCAGATTCCAGTATTACGCAAAGGCGACGGTGTAGTCCGTCCCCAGCAACCATCACTGACTTGGGTATCATATGAAACCCCATCCTGCTCGCATCCTGCCGCTTCTCATCTTTCTGCCCGTGGTCGTCTTTTCCCAACCGAATGATGCTGCTGAGTACTCGACCGAAGGGCTTATGATCAACATCCATCTCAGCTTCCAGCCGGCTTATACCCTGAAGAACAGACCATCCCCCACCGTTGATAATTATGACAACACCGAAGACATTGAAAACTCCCCGGGGTTCGGCATCGGATTACAGGCAGGTTACGGGATTAACCCGTGGGTCACGTTGCTGGGAAACTTCGCGTTTAATGCGGTAAGCAAAGAACAGGGAGGAAGAGATCGCAGCGTCGATATATTGTACTTCGAGATTTATGGGCGACTGAATCTTGCCCTGCCGAATGCGCGATTTATCCCTTACGCCCTGATCGGCTATGGCTCGCGCAACGTCTCGTTCGCGCATTACGAGTCCGGAGGCGGCAATGTTATTTATGTATCCGATCAGGATAGTTACAGCGGCTCTGTGGTGAGCTACGGAGGCGGGATTTATTTTGGAGTCGGAGAAGCGACAAACATCGTCGACCTCAGTCTTGTCGCTTCAAAGGGAAACTTTGAGGGTGTCCCTATTCCGGAAACGACGACCTACCGCCTGAACCTCGGTATCAGCATGTGGATCTTGTTTGATTAGCCCTCTTCGAGAGGGCAATCTTCATTAAAGTCACGTAGGCCCCCTCTTATGAAACGCGAGACCGCGTTCATTTACCTCCCCACCGCTCGCGGCATTGCCACCAGACTGATATTCGCTTCTTTATCGATTGCTTGCACACCGAAGAGATATTCATCTTTTGTTGGCTTCAGCGTGATCGTTGTGTCCATCGTAAAGACCTGCTGCTGCCAAACGGGTGAGGTCGTCTCGCGATAACTCACGTAGTAGCCCGCCAAATCGGATTCCGTGTTCTTGTCCCACCGAAGAACGGTGTCGTAGCCCAGCGCGCTGACGATCTGGACATTCTTTGGCGGGGCAGGAGCTCCGGCGAGTGTTGCAAGAGCGGAAGCGTTTGCCCGCGCAACATTGGCGCAATATTCAAAGTCCATGAACTTCGGAAGATCGCCGTACTCTTTGCCGTTCTCGACTCGCACGTTCTGATGCTGCCAGTCGTAATTCTCCGTGGCAACGCTGAAGCGCACAGCACGGAATCCGCGATCATGAAAAGGCCGGTGATCGCCGCCGCGCGAAAATCGGTCGAGACGATAGACCATCTTCACACCGAAGTCAGGATTGTACCATTCGGCCAACTCTTTGATGTAGCGAGCCAGCAAGCGAGAGCCGCCGTCGTTTTCATATCCAAGAGTGAGACGCTGACGAAACACAGAGCCTGTATCGGCTGGACTGAAGGCTTCGGAAAAGAGCCGCACATAGCGATTTTCTTTCGTTCCGTCTCCACCGACGCTGCTGCCGACGATGTCATTGTTAAACATCGCCTCGACGTTCCAGTTATTTTGCTTCGCCATTTCTGCCCACGCATTCGCACCAAGCAGACCCTGTTCCTCGCCGACAAACGCGATGAAGACAACGGTCGCATCGAATTCGTATTTGCTGAGTACTCGTGCAAGCTCTAAGACAAGGGCCGTTCCGCTGCCGTCGTCATTCGCTCCGGGCGCATCGCTTGTGGCATCCATGACATTGCTCGCGCGGGAATCGTAATGTCCCCCGACCACAAGAATGCGCTTTGCCGACTCGCCGTTGGGATCTTTCGGTTTCAGCGTGGCCACGACATTGACGATGTTCGTTGGAGAAGGAACACGCTGCGATGGCGTAATGACCGTTTCATGGAACGCCGCCGTTAGTCTTCCTCCGCTTGCCTTGCCGTACCTCTCAAATTCCGTCTTAATCCACCGCCGTGCCGCTCCGATGCCGCGCGCCGGGCTGGCAGTATCAGAAAGTGTA
>CAYJSZ010000064.1:10113-13769 GCA_964372545.1 uncultured Ignavibacteriaceae bacterium | reverse complement strand
GGATGAATACTTCGCTGGAATGGAAATCGACGTAGCCGGTGAAGAGTCCGGCGGCAACGGCTAGCAGAAAAGCGAGCTTCTTCATGAGATTGTCAACAGCTCAAGGTTGTTTTTCAGTTTCTCAATATTCGCTTTGAAGCTCGTCTGCTTCTCTCGCTCGTTCTCGACAACGTCTTTTGGTGCGCGCTCGACAAACTGGGCGTTGCTCAGCTTTTTGTCAATGCTCTCCACGAGTTGCAGCAGTCGGGCGAACGGTCAATCTTACACACCCCTGCTCCCCTCTCTCAGTGCTCAACCCAGCGCACGAGAGGGGACAGCCCACGCTCATGACTGGCGCAAATCGTTATCGTTCGGGAAGCCCGTGTGCGGAGTCCCCTCTGAAGCGATGGCGTAAGTGTGGCGAGAGGGGACGATAGGGGTGTGTCAACACCGGTCATGATTTCTCCGTGAGCAGCTTCAGATTGCTTCTCAGCTTTTCAATATTTGTTTTGAAGCTTACCTGCTTCTCTCGCTCTTTCTCCACCACCTCTTTCGGCGCGCGCTCAACAAACTGTGGATTGCCCAGCTTTCTGTCGATGCTCTCGACCGACTGCTGCAAACGTGCGATCTCTTTTTCCAACCGCTGCCGTTCGACTGCAACATCAATTAGTCCTTCTAACGGCACGAACAACTCGACGCCATCCACCACCGCACTGGAAGCGAGCTTAGGCTTGGCGGAAGCGGCGATCATCTCCACACTCTCCACACGTCCGAGCTTTTTTAGGTACGCTCCGTACGTTTTAATCACAGCTCCGCGATCATTCTTTGCTGAGAGAATCTGTACGCTAATTTCTTTTGAGGGAGGAATGTTATTCTCCCCGCGAATATTACGCACGGCATTGATTACCTCTTGCACAAACGCCATGTCTGCTTCAGTCTTCGAGTCAATCCACTTCTTGTCGGCAACGGGGAACGCTGCGCGCATAATGCTCTGGCCCTTGCGGTCAGCCAAATGTTGCCACAATTCCTCGGTCACGAACGGCATGTGAGGGTGCAACATGCGGAGTGCCCGATCGAAAATCCAGAGCGCCCGCTGCACGACGACCTTCTTGACTTCTTTTGGTTCCTCGCCGTAGAACCGCGTCTTGACAAGCTCGACATACCAATCGCAGAAGTCATGCCAGATGAAGTCGTACAGGACTTTGGTGGAGTCGTTGATGTGGAATTCCGTCAGCGCATCGTTGAAGTCTCGAACGGCATGATTCAGCCGCGAGAGGATCCATTTGTCGGCAAGGTCGAGATGCTCGGTTGGTAAACTAACTAACTCATTCTCGCTCGGCGAGGACGCCTTCGCGTTAGATTGTTTTGTGGTGCTAAGAATCTCCGCCTTGTTCATCAGAAGAAACCGCCCCGCATTCCAAATCTTGTTGGCAAAGTTGCGGCCAAGCTCGCACTTCTCGGTTGAGAATAACACATCCTGTCCAAGCGGAGAGAGGTAGGCAACGGTGAAGCGCAACGCGTCGGCGCCGTATTCGTTAATCACGTCGATCGGGTCGGGAGAATTGCCGAGCGACTTGCTCATCTTCCTGCCCTGCACGTCGCGTATGATACTCGTGAAGTACACATCGCGGAATGGCACAAGCTCTTCGCTTTTCGTGCGGGGTTTTCCGTTCGCGTTCGGCAATCCTTTCATGAATTCGATGTTGGCCATGATCATGCGTGCGACCCAGAAGAAAATGATGTCGGGGCCCGTCACGAGCGTATCGGTGGGGTTGAAATAGCGGAGGTCTTCCGTGACTTCTCGCGTCTCTTCTGGCCATCCTAACGTCGAGAACGGCCAGAGCCACGAGGAGAACCAGGTGTCGAGCACGTCCTCATCTTGTCGGAGAGGGGTGCTGGCGTCGAGTCCGAGCTTTGCACGCGCTTCCTCTTCGTTGCGGGCTGCGGTGTAGCTGCCATCGGGTGCATAGTACACCGGAATGCGATGTCCCCACCAGAGCTGCCGCGAGATGCACCAGTCACGGATGTTTGTCATCCAGTGCTCGTACACTTTCACCCAGCGCTCGGGGTGGAAACGCACGTTGCCCTCATGCACCACGCGGAGCGCGGGCATGGCGAGCGGCTTCATCTTCACGAACCACTGGTCGGAGATGTACGGCTCGATGATCGTATCGCACCGGTAGCAGCGGCCGACGTTATGCGTGTGTTGCTCGACTTTTACGACATAGCCCTGCGCTTTGAGGTCCTTGACGATCTGTTTACGGCAGTCGAAACGGTCCATCCCTTCGTACTGCTTCGGCACGGATTCATTCAGCTTGCCATCTTCTTGGAAAATGTTGAGTTGTGGGAGATTGTGCCGCTGGCCCATCAAGAAGTCGTTCTGGTCGTGTGCCGGCGTTACCTTCACCATGCCTGTGCCGAACGACGCATCCACATAGTCGTCGGCAATGATCGGAAGTTTGCGTCCCACGAGCGGCAGGATCGCGTTCTTCCCGATCAGTTTCTTGTAACGCTCATCCTTCGGATTGACGGCAACGGCAACGTCGCCCAACATTGTCTCGGGCCGCGTGGTTGCGACGACGGCGAAATCTTTCGAGCCCTCCAGCGGATATTTAATGTACCAGAGATTGCCCTGTGTTTCCGCGTGCTCGACTTCATCATCGCTCAGCGCGGTGCGGTGGAACGTGCACCAGTTGACGATGTACTTGCCGCGGTAGATCAGCCCTTTATCGAACAAACGGATGAAGACTTCCTTCACCGCATTCGAAAGTCCTTCGTCCATCGTAAAACGCTCGCGCTCCCAATCGCACGACGCTCCCAACTTCCGCAGTTGTTTAATGATTGTGCCGCCGTATTCCTTTTTCCATTCCCAGATACGCTCGAGAAATCCCTCGCGCCCGAGCTGGTGGCGATTTAATCCTTCTTTCGCTAACGATTTCTCCACGACGTTTTGCGTGGCGATGCCCGCGTGGTCGGTGCCGGGGATCCAGCAGGCTTCATATCCCTGCATCCGTTTCCATCGGATGAAAATGTCTTGAATCGTGTTGTTCAAGACATGTCCCATCGTGAGGATACCGGTAATGTTGGGCGGGGGAATGACAATGGTGTACGGCTTTTTCTCTTTATTAAAGGAAGCGCGGAAGAGGTAATGGGATTCCCAGTGAGAATACCATTTGTCCTCGACGTCTTTCGGGTTGTAGGCTTTGGGGAGTTCGTTGATTGACATGTGCGTAGAGTAAACAAAAGGGTAGCTCTTGGGCTACCCGTGAAAGTACATCGTCAGCTCATAGAAAATAAATGAATTTTCGGGAGGAAATCAAATCAACTTTCCCAGCACGTAGCCGATCGTGATGCCGACGAGGAGGGTGATCGTGAGGACGCGGTAGTTCAGCACCTCCTTTGGATAGCCGCGCTTGATCGCAACGATAGTGGCGAGAGAGCCGACGCCGTTGAGCAGCCAGATGAACGGAAGAGAAAGAACTTTCGCTGCAATCGGCCCGATGAGCGGAACGAGCCCGATCCACGCGATGAGCGCTGCAAACGCTTCCCCTAAAAACCCGACGATCAGGGCAGCAAGCGCCAAAACGTTCTTGTCGACGCCAAAATAAAGCCCGACCTCAATCAGCACAATGATCGTGAGCCACGCGGCGATGGCATTCCGGTAGTTGCCGACGAAC
>CAYJSZ010000064.1:4791-10013 GCA_964372545.1 uncultured Ignavibacteriaceae bacterium | reverse complement strand
CTTGAGCTTGTGGAAAAACTCCATGCGCTATCGAACCCTTACGCGCAAAGAGACGAGTGTCTGTCCAACGTCGTTCCGCAGTGCAGCTTCGAGTTGGTCGCCGGATTTCACTTGCGCTACTCCTTCCGGCGTCCCGGTATAGATAATGTCGCCCCGTTCGAGCGTCAGAAATTGTGAAACGTACGCAATGAAGTCTTGAACGGAGAAGATTAACTGCTCCGTCTTTCCCACTTGTCGCTCAGTTCCGTTCACGTTTAGTACAACTTCCATCGCCTGAGGGTTGGGGACCTTGCTCGCAGCAACGAACCGGGAGATCGGAGCGGAGGTATCGAAACCTTTCGCCAACGTCCAGGGTAGACCTTTTTTCTTCGCCTCGCTTTGCACATCGCGTAGCGTCATATCCAGTCCGACGCCATAGCCGGCAACGCGGTTCAACGCTTCCCGCCGGGGAATGTTTTTTCCGCCGTCACCGATCAGCACCGTCATTTCCACTTCGTGGTGAACATCGCTGGAGATGGATGGAATGACGATCGTTCCTCCATCGCGAACCAGGGCAGATGGGGGTTTGAGGAAAAAGACAGGAGTCTCGGAAATGTCGGACTTCATCTCCCTGGCGTGCTCGGCATAGTTCCGGCCGATGCACAGAATTTTTCCGACGTCGATCGGTGCGGCGCTGCCTTCAAGTTCTACGGTCTGCATAAGAGGATACTCACTGGTTGAAAAATGGTGAAGTCAATATACCGAAGCACGAAGATTTAAGCAAGGAATAGAAAACTCGTTCCGACGGTCTCCGTCGGAACGGTATCAGTTTCGTTCCCACGCAGGAGCGTGGGAACGAGAAAAAATCTTTCGAACTGATTTCCTCTTGTTCAGCGAAAGAAAAAAAACTATCTTGCTTCGGGCAGAAAAGAACGCCATGACGACCTACAGACAATCGGGTGTTGATATTGAAGCAGGCGAGGAACTCGTCCGCCGAATCAAAAAAAGTGCCCGTTCTACTTTCAACTCGAACGTTTTGGCTGACATCGGCATGTTTGGCGCGTTCTATCGCGCGACCTTTCGAGGCATCAAACGACCTGTGCTGGTGACAAGTCTGGACGGCGTTGGCACGAAACTCAAGGTTGCCTTCGCGATGAACCAGCACGATACCGTTGGTCAGGATTTGGTCAATCATTGCGTCAATGATATCCTGGTCTGCGGCGCAAAACCCCTGTATTTTCTCGACTATTTTGCGACAGGCAAGCTCGCGCCAAATATCGGTGAACAAGTGATCTCCGGTTTTGTGAAAGCTTGCAAGGAGAATGGCTGCGCGCTGATTGGCGGAGAAACAGCGGAGATGCCCGGGATGTATGCAGAGGGGGAATACGATCTTGCGGGAACTGTCGTCGGGGTCGTGGATCGGAAGAACATTTTGGATGGCCGGGCCGTAAAAAAGGGTGATCTCTTGATAGGCTTGCCATCGACGGGCTTGCACACGAACGGCTATTCCCTCGCTCGCACAGTGTTGCTCGAACGGTATTCTTTGGATACGCACGTGAAGGAACTCGGCACGACGCTGGGAACCGCATTGCTTTCGGTACACCGGTCTTACTACAAAGCGGTCGACCCTCTGCTTTCCAAGTTCAGGGTCAAAGCGATGGCGCACATTACCGGCGGCGGCATCGAAGGGAACACGATGCGCGTCGTTCCGAGGGGGTTACGCTTACGCATCGATTGGCGCGCGTGGGAACGGCCGGCAATTTTTGGGCTGATTCAGAGAACCGGTGATGTCCCGGAGAACGACATGCGCCGAACATTCAATCTCGGCGTGGGGCTCATTCTGGTTGTGGCGTCGTCGTCGGCAGACAAAGTAATGGGTGAGTTGAGGAAGAAAAAAGAGAAGCCGTTTGTACTGGGCGAGGTCATAAAATTCTGAAGGGCATGAATGCCCCGATTTTCTTCGAGTTCCAATAGCCCGACCCTCAATGGTCGGGCTAAAAGAATGACACGGTAAATGCCTTTTACGGCATTCAACTTCAAAGAAGAATGAATTACAGAGAGTTGACACAAAGGCTCGTTGAACACGCCATCAAATCCGGGGCGGATGAAGCGGATGTCTACGTAAGCGTCGGGAAGGAGTTTGAAGTCACGATTCGTGGCGGGCAGATTGAAGTTTTGAAACAAGCACACTCGAAAGGCGTCGGCGTGCGCGTGTTCAAAGACAAACGGATGGCTTTGTCACATACAACGGATTTTTCAGAGGCTACTCTGACTGCACTCGTCGAAGAGACCGCGCGCGCGGCTCAACTTGCCACGCAGGATCAATTCCACGGATTGCCGGAACGATTTGGAGAAGCTTCGGTAGACCAGCTGAAGCAACTCGACCTCGTTGATGGTGAATTGGAGCAGCTAACGACAGAAAAGAGAATCACGCTTGCACGCGAGATGGAGAACGCGGCGCTGGGATATAACAAGCGGGTGAAGTTTGTCGACGGGGCAAGCTACTCCGACGACGCAGGAGAAGTTTATCTTGCCAACTCAAAGGGGTTGAGCGGGAGCTACCAGCGGACTGCAAGCACCATGGTCTGTTCCGTCGTTGCAGAAGAGGGCGGCCACAAGGAAGCGAACTATTGGTACTCCAGCAAACGATTCTTCAGCGACCACCCGTCGCCGGAGTCCGTCGGTAAGCGTGCGGCGGAACGGGCGGTGAGCACGCTCGGCGCGCGTACGGTTCCGTCGGGAAAATATCCTGTGGTGCTCGACCCCTTGCTCGCGGCGTCGTTTCTCGGCTCCATTGCCGTCGCGCTCAACGGCGAGAGCGTCTATCGGAAAATGTCCTTCCTAACCGGCAAGCTCGGTCAAAAGGTTGGGGCAGATGCCGTCACGATCACCGATGACGGAACGATGCCGCGCGGGTTTGGATCCAGGCCGTTCGACGGCGAAGGCGTGCCGACGGCGCGCAAGGTCGTCGTCGACCACGGGGTTCTCCAGTCCTATCTCTATGACAGCTATACAGCACGCAAGGCACAAACGCAGTCCACCGGCAACGCAGCTCGAAGTTATTCGTCCATTTCGCACATCAGTCACCAGAATTTCTACATCGAAGCCGGGCAATTTTCCCCGGATGAAATCATCCGGAGTGTCTCGGACGGCTTCTATGTCATGAACATGATCGGCTTCGGCGTAGACACGGTGACCGGACAATTCTCCCGCGGGGCAAGCGGTGTCTGGATCAAAGATGGCGAGCCGGCGTTTCCGGTGCACCAGGTAACCGTGGCGAGCACCATGATGGAGATGTTGAACAACATTGAAATGGTGGGGAACGACTTGAACTTCATGGGCTCCATCGCAAGCCCGACACTCAAGATCAGCGAAATGACTCTCAGCGGAATGTAGAAAGCCAAGGCCGCACACTACACGGAAGGAAAAAGGCATACATGAGTCTCGACTGGGAATCGGAACAGAGCCAGAATTCCATCTCCTCGGAGGATGTCCGCCTTCGCTTGCAGGCAGCGCAGGAGTTCGGCAAGCGCGTCAGCATGATGGGTGAGTTGACGACAAAGGTGGGGTCGATAAGGTCTGCTGAGGAGCTCATTCAAGTGCTGCGCCAGGAAGCGCGGCGGGTCATGCCGGGAGAATGTGCGTTTCTCTGTCTGCTCACGGACGACCAGCGGCATTACAATGTGCACAGTCTCTGTGCAGCGGATGAGGAGCTCGTGCTCGACCGACACGAATTCTCGGTGCATGAAGGCATCGCGGGTTGGGTGCTGCAGAATGGTTCCGCGCTCACGGTGGACATCAACTCGATGCCCGTCGGTTGGACAGCGATGGAAAAAGCGATCCGGTCAAAAAGCGTACGCTCCCTCCTCGCAGTGCCGATGAAGACAGACGACCGTACTGTCGGCGTTCTCGGCTTTGGTTCGGTCGAGCCGAACGGCTATGACGATGCCGATCTCTGGCTCGCACAATTGTTGGGGGCGCAAGTTGCCCTTGCGCTCAATAGCGCGAGCGTCTTGCGAAAAGCGCAGAAGCGCGTCGATCAGATTGAGCTGGTGAACCGAATCGCTCGCAACCTCACTTTTTCGCTCGACGTCGAAACGTTGTTGGACTCTGCCGCACAAGCGGTCCGCAAGCAGTTCAACTACTTTGACGTCATGATTTTTTTGTTGGACTATGAGAGGCAGGAGGTCGAGCTGGCCGCCCACGCCGGCCGGTATCATGATTTCTTGCCAAAGGGCTATCGGCAGCCGGTAAGTCAGGGCATTATCGGCTGGGTAGCGAGCAACGGCCGGTATCTCCTCGCGAACGATGTCCGGGACGAGCCGCGCTATTTTGCGTACACGTACCAGGAAACAAGCGCCGAGCTCGCAGCTCCCATCATGATCGATGGGGTGGTGATCGGCGTCTTGAATATCGAAGACATCAAGATCAACGCGTTCGACGAGACGGATGTATTGGTTGTGCAGATCCTGTGCGATCAGATCGGCGGCGCCATCAGGAACGCCCGTCTCTTTGAAGAGATCAAGCGGGCGAACGAACGGCTCTTGGAACAAGACCAATTGAAGACGGAGTTCGTCGGAATCGTCTCGCATGATTTTCGTACTCCGCTTTCCACCATCATGTTGGCAGCGAAATCGCTGCTAAAAGAAGAAGACCCGACATCTTCCAAGCGGTACAAGGAATATCTGGGCATTATCGTCGACCAGGCGCGGAAGCTGAGCATGCTGGCGGAAGATACGCTTTCAATCGCGCGGATCGAATCCGGACAGCTCGCCTATCAATTCAAGATCGTTAACGTGGAAGCGGTCATTCATGATGCGTTTGCGATGGCAAAGATGAGCTCGCGACACCGGTTCGAATCCTCGGTGGACATCAACGCGTCGTTCGTGCGGGGCGATCAGAACAAGTTGCGACAGGTGCTGCAAAACCTCATTTCCAACGCCGTCAAATACTCGCCGGCTGGCGGCCTGGTATCCGTGCGCGTGGAAGTCAATACAGAAGCGCCGGACGAGGTGATTTTCTCCGTGTCGGATCAGGGTATTGGAATTCCCCATGACCAGATCGGTCGTCTCTTCCAAAAATTCTCACGGGTGGAATCCGGCAAGGCAAAAGAGATTCGTGGAACCGGCTTAGGTCTGTGGATCTGTGCAGAAATTATCAAAGTACACGGCGGACGCATTTGGGTCGGAAGCGAGTCGGGTAAAGGCAGCACGTTTCGGTTTGTAGTGAAGCGGGGAGAAGGG
>CAYJSZ010000064.1:0-4691 GCA_964372545.1 uncultured Ignavibacteriaceae bacterium | reverse complement strand
TGAGGAGGAGAGGAGAACGATGATGCCAAAGAGAATTCTAGCGTTCTTGTCGATGAGTCTGATTTTTGTGACCTGCGATTTTCCGCTCGACGGCAAGAAGATCAATCTCGAGACATTAAACGGAAAGGTCATTGTTGGCGTTCAAGAATTGTATGAGAGGTATGACCAGCCTGAAGATCCCAAAATCGCAATCGTCCTGAGGTCGGAGCACATCTTCGGATGCATCAATTATCATATCGAGCATCAATTCCAGAAAAAGGGGAACGATCTCAGTCTGGCGATTCTCGGTGCGAGCATTGGACCGATTTGTCTTACCGCGCTCGGTCCCGCGACGGCGTCGCTCTTTCCGGGTCTCTCTTCCGGCGCGTATCGACTCTCTATTACGATGGACGGCCGAACAGATGACTACGAACTCATCCTGACAGACGCGGCTATCAGGCTGACCGCCCGCGATACCGTGGTTTCGAGACCTGAAGACGGGCTTGTCTGGCGCTATCCGCCGCAATCTTTCGCGTACTACTGTGGCACGCTGACACAAGATGCTTGGCTGTGTGAAGCGTTCAACGATACGCTCAAGAAATACTTAGCCCTCGCTGAGATTCAACTACCGAAAACTGGTCGCTGGCCTTACCCCCGTGCAAGTAGCGGCTATTATTACGACGCCCCGGCGCGGTTCTATCGGTATGCCACGGAAGCCAACTTTGATCGAGCCGGAGCATTGCTTAAGTCGTTCTCTAAGTCGTTCCTTAAAGATCGTATGGGCGCCGGTCTTTCTCTTGTGAACTGGCAAAATAGATACTATTATTCATGGGTCCTTATCAACCAACCATAATCCTGAAAGGAGATAGTCATGCCTTTTTTGTTAAGTCTACTGATTGCTATCGTTGCGTTCTTTGCGTGGCAAACCGCCCGCAAGAGGATGCAGCTCAACCTGATGTATCGCACTACCGCCAATATCGCCGCGGCTGTCATGGCGTTCTTTCTCCTTGTGGCGCTCGTACAATGCTTCACCGTGGTACCCGCGGGGAATGTCGGCGTCGTCGATTTCTTCGGTACGGTCTCCGAAAATACGCTGAAAGCCGGTATTAACTTCGTAAACCCGCTTGCACGCGTCGTCAAATTTTCCGTGAAGACGCAGGAGATCAAGGAGCAGATGGACGTGCCGTCGAAAGAAGGATTGACCGTGCAATTGGAGATCAGCGCGTTGTTTCACATGAACCCGGACAAAGCTGCTGAGGTCTATAAGACAATCGGTGAGAATTATGTGCAGATTATCCTAGAACCGCAGTTTCGGTCTGTTGTCCGGGGGGTAACAGCCATGTATGATGCGCGGGCGTTGTATACCTCTGAGCGCGAACAACTTGCGCTGCAGATTTTGAACGAGCTGGAAAAACTTGTTGAGCCGCGTGGTTTTACTGTCGAAACAACACCGCTGCGGCGGGTTATGCTTCCGGCGGGATTGACCGCGGCGATCGAAGAGAAACTGCGTTCGGAACAGGAAAGCCAGCGTATGCAATTCGTTCTGACGAAAGAGAAACAGGAAGCCGACCGCAAGCGGATCGAAGCTCAGGGCATCTCGGATTTTCAAATCATCGTCGCGCGCGGTCTTAGCGAACAATTGTTGACATGGAAGGGAATCGAAGCTACCGAGAAGTTAGCGAATTCCCCCAATACGAAAGTCATTGTGATTGGCGGCGGAAAAACCGGCCTGCCGCTGATTTTGGATACGAAGTAGAATGACCCTCACCCCTAACCCCTCTCCCAGTTCGGGAGAGGGGAATCCGGGCGATGAATCCAGACAGGGTGAGGGTGCAAAGTGGCGCGCACTCGCCATCCTTTCTTTCGCAGAGCTGCTCGGCATGGCGCTCTGGTTCTCCGCTACGGCCGTCATCCCCGCGCTCGCGAATGAATGGCAGCTCACCGATGCGGGCAAATCCTGGCTCACCATGTCCGTGCAGGTCGGGTTTGTCGTCGGTGCCTTCCTGAGCGCGCTCTTTAATCTTGCCGATATTATCAACGCTCGCAAGCTCTTTGCCGTCAGCGCGTTTCTCGGTGCCGCGTTCAACGGGGCGATCGCACTCTTCGCGCCGAACCTCGAAGCAGCCCTGGTGCTGCGCTTTCTCACCGGTGTCTGTCTCGCCGGAGTCTATCCGCCCGGCATGAAGATCATAGCGTCGTGGTTCAAAGAAGGGCGCGGCATGGCGATCGGCGTGCTGGTGGGCGCGCTCACCGTCGGTTCCGCATCGCCGCATCTCTTCAAAGTCATCGGCAGTCCCGATTGGCGGGGGCTGATGTTGCTTGCCTCGGCTTCATCAATCCTTGCCGGGGTGCTGTGCTTGTTCTTTGTAGGGGACGGGCCTCACCAGGCACAAGGAGCGAAATTCGACTGGCGCTACATCGGTCGCTCGCTCAAAGATCAAGGCGTGCGTCTCGCGAACTTCGGCTACCTCGGCCACATGTGGGAATTGTATGCCATGTGGGCGTGGATTTCAATCTTTCTTCTCGAGAGCTTCAACGCATGTGGACTTGAGTCGCCGACAACATGGGCTTCAGTCGGAACGTTTGCGGTGATTGGTGTCGGCGGACTCGGCTGCTGGATTGCAGGTGTCCTGGCAGATCGTTATGGCCGCACGACGATCACGATCGTCTCGATGCTTGTCAGCGGAACATGCTGCTTGCTGGTTGGTTATCTGTTCGGGCAATCGCCGCTTCTTCTCATTCTCCTCTGCCTCGTCTGGGGCTTTGCCATTGTTGCCGACTCCGCGCAATTCTCCGCGAGTATCACCGAGCTTTCCGAGCCTGCCTACGTCGGTACGGCGCTCACGCTGCAGACGAGCATGGGCTTTCTCCTCACGCTGGCTTCCATCCGACTGATTCCGGCACTCGTCGAATGGGTGAGCTGGCGATGGGCATTCGCGTTTCTTGCCTTCGGCCCGTTCCTCGGCGCTCTGTCAATGTACCGGTTGAAGCAGTTGCCGGTGGCGGAGAAGATTGGGGGAGAAAAAAGCAGGAGTTAGTAGACAGGAGTCAAGAGATAGGATACAGAAGAGGAAATGCGGCTGAATAATGGAAGGAATTTAGGAAGGTGAATCGTTTTGATAATGCAAGAGAGAGTATGTACATTTGAGGCGAGAGTGAAATAGAAGAACTAAGGTTCGTTTTTCCAACTATGACGGTTGTAGAACGAACTTCGAGGTGTGTGTATTCACTAGTTATCTGCCATCATGAATTTTCAGAAGAGGAATTATTAATAATGACAGATCTAAACACCTTTAGTAATCTAAGTGAGATTTCCGGATTTGATAGATTGATGAAGAAGATTAACAACTCAGATGACAATCAACAAAAGCAAGATTACATTAACCAGCTTGCTATTGCTCAACCACGAGTGTCGAATTCAGAAATCATGAGTTTTGAACAACCTCATGACATAGTTTTGAATTCAGAAACAAAAAAATGTAGCTGAGGTAAAAACAATCCATCGTACCCATAGGCAAAACGAACTGAGCCGCCCCCGTTCTTTAAAAAAGTTAATTCCGATCATAAATCAAAGGAGATGGAAATCTTGTCGGAAATTCCACCACGGGACGACTTAAAAACAGTGTAACTACTCAGCACACCGTAGGTGTGCAATGTTTATATCCCCAGTGTTGGAAAAATAACATGAACCCCGTCAGGGGTTCCACCAAACCACATTCATTTCCTTTGATAAGATTGTTGCGTTGAACCCCTACGGGGTTCGCGAAATGATCTATGTTTCGTGCTATAAACATTGAACCCCGATGGGGTTCTTCAGATGGACCAACCCGCTTTATATATCTGGCTGATTGGTTGCCTAAATGCATGTCGCTGAGCAGTGACAAAACAGTCATAGATAAGATCAAAGAAGCATACACACAATTAAATAAAGATTGCTTGAATTTAATTTGAGAATCGTGGATATGCAAAAACACTGAAATTTGCTTGTTTTAACTGGTCGTTTGTACGGTAAGCCTCTCTGGGCAAACATAGGAAGAAGCTGCAGCAAAGTTCACAAAATCTAAAAAATGTCTTAGAATGATGTTGACTTTTCAGTTCTTGCCGTGTATATTGATAACCCGTTTGAGAAAGCTCAAGCGGAAAAATCTGACGATCTTTAGAGTTTTGAAAAATGCCCATGTTTCATGGGCATTTTTATCGTTAGAATTCGTTCTTTGAAAAAGTGTGCATGGCCAAGTCAACCTAGCAAGTTTCAACTTTGGCTCATGGATCTCTTGATCCGTGAAGTCAAGAATCAAACTTACGTTGAGAATGAAAAACATTTTTACAACGGAGAGTTTGATCCTGGCTCAGGACGAACGCTGGCGGCGTGCCTAACACATGCAAGTCAGGGGGAAAGGGGTAGCAATATCCCTAGTACACCGGCGCAAGGGTGAGTAACACGTAGGCAACCTGCCTTCAGGACGGGAATAACTCCGAGAAATCGAGGCTAATACCCGATGATGTCCCGCCACAGCATTGTGGTGGGATTAAAAGCTCCCAAAGAGCGCCTAAAGATGGGCCTGCGTCCCATTAGGTAGTTGGCGGGGTAACGGCCCACCAAGCCGACGATGGGTAGCTGGTCTGAGAGGACGACCAGCCACACTGGAACTGAGATACGGTCCAGACTCCTACGGGAGGCAGCAGTGAGGAATATTGCGCAATGCCCGCAA
>CAYJSZ010000063.1:0-13851 GCA_964372545.1 uncultured Ignavibacteriaceae bacterium | reverse complement strand
TCTCCGTTTCCCACATCGCGCGCCTGAACCGGGAGTTCCTGCGCGCAAAGTTGACCTGACGGGCCTCGAAACGTTGCGAAGGTTTTAGACCCTTCGCAAAGTTCCCCTACGTCAATAAAAAACCCCTCGACGCAGGGGTTTTTTGTTTCTAAACTGTTCCTAGTGTTATTTCAACAAAACCATCTTCCGTGTCTCTGAGAATCGATCGGTCTGTAGTTTGTAAAAATACGTACTGCTTGAAAGTGAATTTCCCTCAAATCGAACACTGTACGTTCCTGGTTCTTGTACAACATCGACTAAGACAGAAACCTCCCTTCCTGAGACATCGAACACCGAGAGTTTTGTGTGTGACCGGGAAGGTAAGCTGTAGCTGATCGTGGTCGATGGATTGAACGGGTTCGGGTAATTTTGCTCCAGCGTAAGCTCCGTTGGGACGAGATTCTTGTGGCCTTGATCATCCACGCTGACGACGCTCGACCGCGTCGCGAGAATCGAATATCCTCCGGCCGTTCCTGAGTATCGATTGAGTTTAAAATAATACGTGGTTCCCGCCGTGGCTATTATACCGACTTTGGAGAAAATTCCAGTCCGCACATCTGAGGCGATTACGGTTGTTCCATTCGAACCGTAGGCTGTCAGATCCAAATCGAGCGTGGAGTCCGATGTGACGTACACATAGATCGAATCGCTGGCTGGAGCGATGAGTCGCCAATAATCCTGGTCGTCCCGTGTGCCGTTCGAGAAGTAGCCGCTGTGCCCCGCGCTTGAGAGCCCGTAAGAGAGGGGCGTTGCGTTTGCAGGGGAGTCGTTTCCTTCCACGTCGTTTGCGAGCGTCGGTGGTGTATGAGTAATTGAGAGTGTGTAGCTTCCCGCGTTTCCCGAATACCGATACACTTTCGCATAAAACGTTCCGGGCTGGAGATAAAGAATGATTTCCGAAAATGGTCCATAACGCCCATCATATGCAATTGTAGAAGTTCCGTTGATATCGAACGCCGCGAGATCGAGATCCAATGGCACGCCGGAGCGATCCAGCGAATCACTGGTAACTCTGACAGTGATCTTTCCGTCGCTTGGAACGGTGAATTTCCAGTAGTCAAGGTCGTCCGTTGTCCCGTTGGAGAAATAGCCCACATGTCCTGTGACACTCCCGTTGATCACCGCGGCGGAAGCGGTTTGGTAGGAGTCGTTTCCTTCGACGTCGTTCGCGAGCGGCGGCGCAAAGAAGTCCGATGTGATTTCATAACTTCCTCCCCGTCCTGCGTAGCGGTAGACCCTGATGTAATAAATCCCGGGTCGGAGAAATGCCGCGACCTGTGAGAACGTGCCATATCGCCCGTCATAGCTCACATTAGAAGTACCGTTCACATCGTACATTGTTGCATCAAGATCGTACAGTTGATCGCCGCGCAGGTCGAGGGAATCGGAACGGATCTGCACTCGCAGCCATCCGTCTTGCGTCGTTGTAACCTTCCAGTAATCTTCTGTGTCGGTACTCCCGTTACTGAAAAACCCCAGACGACCTGTTGCCGTGCCAGTTGGACTCAGCGATTGGGCGTTCGCGGGAGTGTCGTTCGGTTCCGTGTCGCCGGCGCGGGAAGGTGACGTGAATGTTGTGCTGATGGTGTACGTACCGGTTGTTCCCGAATAGCGGTAGGCGTAGACATAGTAGGTACCGGGTTTGAGAAAGCCGTAGAGCTCTGAATACGTGCCGAATCGCCCGTCATAGTGTACCGAAGAAGTGCCGTTCACGTCATAGAGCGTGGCATCGACCTCGATGCTGGAGGAGGAATTGATTTCCACTCGCAGGTAGCCGTCGGTGGAAGTTGTGATTTTCCAGTAGTGATCGTGTGAGTTGTCGCTCATCGATCCGCTCGCGCTGGAATTGATTGACAATGCGGCAGCCGTTACAACGCTCGAGCCTTGCGCGTAGAGGAACGATGGGGCAAGGACGGAGAGAAAGTACAAGAACACGAGGCGATGCACGAACGTGCGCACGATGGTATTTTGTGCCACTGTGATCGATACGATTATGAGCGTGCACGAACATAACCAGAAAGCTTTCATAGACTGTTCCCTTTCTTGTTGGTTCATGATTGTTTTGATCGAATGAAGGTTATTCAATCGTCAAGATTCTCTCGATGAATCTCCTTTTTGTAAATCCATCCTTCCAAAGAGTAGAGTCAGGTTCGTACACCGGAATAACGATGGTTTCGCGATCGGCCTCATTCGTTGCTATGACAACATGGAGTGGGCGATTACCGACGTACTCAAGAACCCAAAAACTGCGGTAAGGTTTGTCATCCGTATACTCTTCGATAATCTTGCCGGTTTCCAGAGCCCGTCGAACATCAGTCTCCCCGAGTTGCCGCTCAAACATCCGTTGAATTGCATGGACTCGAAATACTAACCGATCAGGCTTCACGAAATCTGATATAGTTTTCTGGTGGAAGTCAATTCTTCTACCAGAGTAGCTAAAATAGAAACTAAAATCAATTATTGGCGAAAGAACACATCCGATGGCCTCTCTTGTCTTGAAAAAGCGTGCAATTTATGCTACCTTGCCACGACATGATTCTCCGAATTTGCATAATTCTGCTTTGCCTTATTGGCTTTCCTTGCATCAGTGTCGCTCAGGACACGCGCGAGAACGCCGACTTCAAGCTCGCCGTCAATCTCTACAACGACAAACTGTACGACCTTGCGCTGGAACAGTTCCAGCAGTTCATCAACCGCTATCCGAATTCCCAGCAAGCGGTCGAGGCGAAGTTCTATCGTGGACTCACACAATCGAAGCTCGGCCAGTACGACGACGCCCGGTTCACTTTCCAGAACTTTGCGCTAAGCTATCCCGACAACTCTAAAGCGCCTGAAGCCTGGTGGAATGTCGCGGAAGCGTACGCGGCACAAAAAAACTATCGCGAAGCGGCGATCTCATTCGAACGGATCAAGGTGTTCCATCCCAAAAGCAAACTTGCGGCGTCCGGATTGCTCAAAGCGAGCGAGTACTTTGACACCGTCGGCGACCACGCAAGCTCGGAGAAGATGCTGCGTGCCCTTCTTCAGGATTATGCCGGCTCCGACGTCGCACTTCCCGCTCGCCTGAAACTTGCCGAACGGGCGCTCACGAAGAATGAGTTCGAGGCCGCGCGCGCCGAAGCCCAACGTATCCTCGCTTCGACGAAAGAGACGGAGCAGAGAGCGCAGGCACAGCTTCTTCTGACGCGTGCGTTTCTGGGGCTGGGAAAATACCAGGAAGGGGAATCCACGCTCAACGATATCCTCAGCAATCCACGAAACTCGCGCTACTACGATGCTCAACTCCTCAGAGGAACTCTGAAAAAGCAGCTCGGAAAAACACAGGATGCGATGACGGCCTGGAAACTCATCGCAGCGGATTCATTGCGGGCACCGAGAGAGATACGGCAAGTCGCACTTCTTGAATTGGGGGAAAGCTACGCGGCGGTGCGAAATTATGCGTCGGCGTTGCCCTGTTTCGAGCAGGCGGGAAGGATTCAGGGCGTCCGGTCCGGAGAGGCGTTGTACAAGGCCGCCGTGGCGTCGGAGAAGTTGAAGCAGCCACGGAAGGCGGGCGAGTACTACGCACGAGCGCTACGGGATAGCTCGGGGACTGTCGATCGTCGCGCACTCCTCATCGGTGCTTTCAAAGGCGCCGTGCAGGCCGAGAATTTTGCGGAGGCGCTTCGTCTTGTTTCTCACTATCGCACACAGTTTCCGCAGGATCGCCAGACCCCCCGGTTACTCCTTGAAGGGGCACGGCTCGCACAGCAGCAGTTAAAAGATCTTCACACCGCCATCGAGAATTATCAAGATGTTGTCACAGAGTATACATCCAGCCCGTTTGCAGACGACGCACTGTTCGGGCTGGGGACTTCCCTGGCACAATCCGGCGAGTATGAACGGGCGTTGCAGGCTTTCGAGAGCCTTGAGAAACGATTCCCCGGCAGCGATCTGGTTTTTCGTGCGCGAGACGAGGGGAAACGCATTCGATTGTTCGAGCTCAAAAGCCGCGAATCGGGAGTCGAAAAACTCGCGCTGCTGGTCGGCGATGTGATTGCCCAGAAGTCGAGAGGCGATCTGGCCTTCCGCCTGGCGGAGATCTATTTCCACGAGCTGAAGGATTACGAACACGCAATTCAGCATTATCGGCTTGCACTGAATGCCGATCTGGATCCGGCGAAGCAGCCGGCCGCATGGTATTTCCTTGCCAAAGCCCATGAATATGTGGCCTGGAAAGTTGGTGGAGAGAAGAAAGAGAACGAACACTCCGTCGTCGAGGCCGTCGCCACTTATGATTCTCTGCTCACAAAGTTTCCTCTCAATGAATTCCGGGACGATGCCGTTCTCGGCCTGTTCTCGCTTCGACTCCAAACTGCGGCCACGCTTTCTGAGATTCGAACTCTTCACGCCACATTCTCCAAAGAGTATCCAACGCTCGGAACACACGAGGCGCTCCTGCTGCAAATCGGGAATGCATACCGGAGGTTAGGAGGAAATGCAGACGCTCTGAATGTCTATCGATCGATGCTTCAATCGCGGAATCACTCTGAAGCGGCGGAGGCGCTGTTTCAAATGGCAATCGCGATGAACGAGCTTGGTAAGGCGGATTCGTCGCTGGGGTTGCTCCAAAGTTTTGTGGCAACGTATCCCCAGCATGCCCGCTGTGCTCAGGCTGCATGGATGCTGGGTCAGGTGGCGGCCGAGCAGTCTAAAGCGCAACAGGCGATTCGTGCCTATGAGCTGATCGAACAACGCTTTCCCTATACATCGTATGCCACCCAGCTTACACCGGCACGCGCCCATGCGTACTTCCAGGCGAACGATTTGCCGAATGCGATCGAACAGTACGAACGCGCCCTCCGCGAGCTACAGGAAGAGTACTATACTCTTCCCGACGTTCCGAACAACCTGCTGTATAATCTGGCTCAATGCTATCAACGCGTGGGGAAGAACGCGGAAGCAAAGAATTTCTACTCGCAGTATCTTGTGCGCGATACTTCCTCGCAACGGGCGGGCGAAGTCTATTATGCCCTCGCATCGATTGCACGGAAGGAGAACAATGTCGAGCTCGCCGCGCGGTACTTGCAGGAAGCGGGCCGTTTCTCGACCGGTTCGTCCGAGCAGCGATTCCGTGCGGCGCTCGAAGTGGCCGACCTGCTCTTCCGCGGCGAAGTGTACAACGAAGCGGTTGCGCGGTATGCGGAAGTGGCGCGAGGCGCAACGAGCGATAGCCTTCAGCAATATGCCCGCGCGCGGGTTGCGGTCTCTTATTTCCGGATGAATAACGTGGAGGAGGCCGAGAAGCAGGTGGCAAGCTTTGTCAAAGCGTACCCGCGCGGGAGGAGCTACGCCGCGGAGCTTGAGTTCGAGCGCGGCCGGTACTTGCTCCGCCGCGATGAATTCGACAAAGCGAAGGCGATGTTCGAGAATGTCATCAAATCGTACGCCGATGTGCCTGTCGCAGTCGATGCTCAGTACTGGCTGGGACGAGTCATGGAAGCCGTCGGTCGCAGAGAGGAAGCGACGAAGATGTACGAGACGATCATCGAGCGTTCGCCGAACCACGCCGTTGCCCCGCGTGCACGGTTGAGTCTTGGCAATCTCTTCTACAGTGGAGAACAGTGGGATCCCGCCGCGCGCCAATACAAGGCAATCCTCGACAACGAGCAGCAAGTGCCCGACCTCGTGCCGTACGCGATGAATAATCTCATCCTCGCGTACAAAGAGCTCGGCCTGTATGACGGCGCGCTGGAGCTGACGAGGAAGTACATCGAGCGTTTTCCCACCGACCCCCAGCTTCAGAACAAACGCATCGATATCGGCGTGTTGTACCAGAAGTTAGGCTATTACGACCAATCGGTGCTTCATCTGCAGAGCTTGCTGGACGGCGCAGATTCCGACACGGAAGCCGAAGTGCGCTACTACATCGGCGAATCGTATTTCTACAAAGGCGACTACCAGCAGGCCATCCTGGAGTTCCTGAAAGTGCCGTACCTGGTGACGCGGCGGACAACGATCGACTGGGTGGCGACGTCGTTCTACATGGCGGGGCAGTCGTACGAGAAAATGTCCAGGTTCGACCAGGCGATTTCCATGTACAAGCAAATCATCGAGCGGCCGAACATCGACGCGCGGTTCAAGGCTGCTGCACAGAAAGAGATTAACCGGGTCAACGCGCTGGTCAAAAGCCAGAGATAAGTTTTTTTGAAAAAACACTGATATGGAGTTGAAACTTCGAGGACTGATGGACGGAATGGGGAGCAGGGGTGAAAAGGGGCAACGGAGAAAGTTGCACAGCAAGTAAAAGGTGCCAATTAACTAATCACCACTCACCGATCACCAAACAATGGGCTACATCTTCGAATCCGAAATTGAGAACATCATCCGCTCTGTCCGTTCGCGGACGATTGGAGAATCCGACAGCATTACCCTTGGCGAGCTGCTGGCAACGAACATTCACACCGGCATTAAAGCCTATTTTCGGGCGGAAGTAGAAAAGCTCCTACAGAGAGAACGCGAGAAGGAAGTTCGTTCGAAGAAGTTTCCCTACTCGCTGCCTGAAGTGATGCGCCTGCAAGAGCAGATCGATTTGCACCTCCAGCACCGGTACGAGTTCGACCAGAAGGATTTCGATGCGCTGCTGGACGAGGCGGTGCACTTCCAGTTCAACTATCTCTGCCGTCCGCAGTTCACGCTGATGAACTTTCTCTTCGAGAATCGCCGCCGCATTCCGACCGCCGAAATTGAACGCAAGCTCCAGTACTGTGTTGACTACACCTATTATCGTGAGATCATCCGTCGCTACATCGTCGACCATGGACTGACGAAGATCACGTACGAGGAGTTCCAATCGCTGCTCGAAAAAATCGATTACGAGATTATCAACCGGCATTCGAGCTGGGAGCTCGCCCGCATGTTGAAGGCGCTGTTTGCCTTTGTCGATGCCGGTCTCCACGAGCCGCGCAAGGACGATGGAGATCCGAAACTCCCCATCAACGCCGCGGTTGTCTTCTTCGAGGACAAAAAACTGTTCGACATGAAAGAGCGTTTGGAACAGGAGCGGGATAAGCGGAAGGTCCTCGAGATTACGATACCCGAGCTTGCCAATATCGTCGAAAAAGTTCGCACCTCGAACGACGAGGCGGTTGCAGCTATCGAAGAAAAGCCGGCACGGAAGCAGACCAGGGCCCGGAAAAAAGCCGTCATCGAACCGGTGAAGGACATGCCACCGGCCCAAACGAAACCTCCCGTGCTGCGTGTCGTCGAAAGAGAACAAGACCTCTTCCAGCCCGCTTCCGGGTCGAACGAGCGTCGGGAGATTCCGGTAGCCGGAGCCATGAGTGAAGAGCGATCGGAGATCGGTCAGAAGCGCCAGGAAGAGGTTGAGGAAGGAATCCACACCGCGTTCTCGCCCCCGGAGACGAAGCGATTTGTCAAGAATCTCTTCATGAAAGATGATGTGGCATTCCGGGAAGCGCTGGATACATTGAATATCATCGCAACATGGGAAGAAGCTTCGGTCTATCTCGACCAGCTTTTCATCGGCAACGACATCGACCCGTTTTCCGAAGAAGCGATCGCATTCACCGACAAGGTGTATGCGTGGTTCCATCCGGAGAAGCGAAAGGCCGAATAACAGTATCTCTCACCACAAAGCGTCCCCTCCTCGTGCAATTCATCGATGAAGCGAACATCTCGGTCAAAGCCGGCAACGGCGGTAACGGCGCGGTCAGTTTTCGCCGGGAGAAGTACATTCCGAAAGGCGGGCCCGACGGCGGCAACGGCGGGAACGGCGGTGCAGTGATCGTTCGTGCCGATAAGCAGCTGAACACACTGCTCGACTTCCGCTACAAGCGCAACTACAAGGCGGAGAACGGTGAAAACGGCCGCGGGAAGAATCAGGATGGAAAATGGGGCGAGACTGTCGTGTTGAAAGTCCCCGCCGGGACGTTAGTGAAAGATGCAACGACGGGAGAGATTGTTGCCGACCTTGTCCGCCACGGAGACGAAGTGGTTGTGGCGCGCGGAGGGAAGGGCGGACGCGGCAATACGCACTTTGCGACATCGACGAATCAGGCACCGCGTGTCGCAGAGCCCGGAACACTCGGTGAGAAGCGCGAACTTCTGTTTGAGCTGAAGCTTCTTGCTGACGTGGGCCTCGTGGGATTTCCCAACGCAGGCAAATCGACGCTGATCTCCGTCATTTCTGCTGCTAAACCGAAGATCGCGGACTATCCTTTTACGACACTCACTCCGAATCTCGGCATCGTGCGGTATGCAGAGGGGAAGAGCTTCACGGTGGCGGATATTCCCGGCCTCATCGAGGGGGCGCATCGCGGCAAAGGACTCGGCATTCAGTTCCTGCGACACATCGAGCGGACGAAGGTGTTGGTGTTTTTGATCGAGTCGACGAGCCAGGACCCGAAGGGCGATTTCATGGTGCTTCAGAATGAACTCAGAGAATACAATCCTGCGCTCGCCCAGAAACCACGGCTTGTCGCGCTGACGAAGATCGACTTGCTTGATGAAAAGAGTAAGAAGTCGTTGAAGAAAGTCTCTTTTGGCAAGGGGATTGAGGTGGTAGGGATCTCGGCTGTTGCCGTGGAAAACATTGACGAGCTGTTGAAAGCAATTTGGAAAAAGCTGCATCAGGTGATGTAACCTTTACACCTTAGCTGTCAATTTCTATTTCTACCGTCTCACCGTTCTTCTGAAGAATCTCCACCCGGCAGCGCGGCAGCGAGCGAAGAAACATCCGTCCATACTGCTTGCTGAGAATCCGTGAATCGAGGATCGTGACAATTCCGGTATCGGTTCTCGTTCGAATGAGCCTCCCCACCCCCTGCCGCAGTTTTAGTACAGCTTCAGGCAGCTGGTAATCCAGAAACGCGCTCCCGTTTTGATGCGCAATGAGCTCCATGCGCGATTCCATCAGCGGGTGATCCGGCACGGCAAACGGCAGTCGCGTAATGATGACGTGCTCGAGCGCTTCTCCGGGAACGTCGATTCCCATCCAGAAACTCTCCAGGCCAAAGAGCACGGAATGAACATCGCGCTTGAATTCCTGCAAGAGAGCATGTCGGGAGATGCCTGGAAGCTGGACGAGGAGAGTGATTCCATCCGCTTCAAGCTGGGTGCGAAGATTCTCAGCGACTCGCTTCATCAATGCCGAGCTTGTAAACAGGACAAGCGCTTTCCCACGAGTCCTCGCAATCGAACGATACACCCATTGCGGTAGCGCTTCATCGTACTCTTCCAGATCTGGCGGCGGCATGTCCCGCGCAAGCACGAGTCGCATCTGCCTGTAGAAGTCGAACGGCGTATCGAGAATCATCGTTATGGCGCGGGCGGCACCGAGTCGTCGCTGGAAATACTCGAGCGAGCCGTTGACCGAGAGCGTCGCGCTGGTCAGGATAATGGAAGAGTTGTCCCGGAACAGCCGGGGCCCGACACTCTCTGCGATGTCCGTCGGCGCAGTGTGGAGGGTGACGTTCGGAGATCGGCCGGAGCCAATATCGACCCAATAGGTCAGAGAAGAATTGGATTGCTCAAGGAACTCCCGAATGAGAATCTCCGCTTCCCATACCAGTCGACCCGCTGCGGCGAGCTCCTCTTTGTTGATCTTAACCTGCTTATCGTCCTCTAATTCCTTCAGGACGCTTTGAACGTTGCGAAGCGGCCGCTGGACTGAATTGGGCACAACATTCGGCGTTCGAATCCTCAGTGTGCTTGATGATCCTTTGAGCGCGCGTGTTGCCGAGGAGACGTCCTCAAAAAATGCTGCCGCTGCGCTTTCTGCGCGTTCCATGAGTTCTAGCGGTTGCTTCTTCCGTATCTTGGCTAACAGGCCGCGCTTCGTCTTTGGGTTGTAGAGGCGGTGCAATGCAAACAATACCTGTGCGCGCGAAATACTCTTACCGATTCCCACGCCGGCGATCTGTTCGAGCGTATGCGCTTCGTCGATGATCACAAAGTCGTTGGGGTAGAGAGAATATTCGTTCGAGCTTTGCAGCGCGAGCAGAGTGAAAAAAAGTGAATGATTTAACACGACTACCGGTGCTTCTTTTGCGCGGTATTTAGCTTTCTGGAAGAAACACTTAGGGCCGCAAATGGCCTGGCTGCACGACCCCTTTTCCGAACAGAGGTGCTGCCAGACCTCGCTGGATATTGGAAAAGGAGCGTTCTCGATGTCGCCATCAGTGGTTTTTAATGACCAGTCGCGGATCTTTTGGAGCTCGGTCAGATCCTTTTTTTCAAACAGCTCGGTTTGTGCGTTCAGGGCATGCCGCAGCCGCGTTGTGCAGAGATAGTTCTTTCGACCTTTGAGCACGACGGCGTCAATATCGAAGTCGATGAGCGTTCGGGCGATTTCGATATCTTTGCGAATGAGCTGTTCCTGCAGATTCTTGGTATGTGTAGAGACAATTGCCTTTCTTTTCTCTGCTGCAGCATAGAGAACGGCAGGAACAAGATACGCGAGACTTTTGCCGACACCAGTAGGCGCTTCGACGATGAGATGCGAGTTCGAGGTGAGTGCACCGGCGATCGCTCGCGCCATCTGCAATTGCTGAGGGCGGTATTCGAAATCCGCGTGCGAAGCAAGCGTACCGTCTGGCGAGAACACAGCATCGATTTGTTTCAAAAGACTGCTCATACGAGTAGCAATAATAAGAAATATTCGCTTTCGAAAACATTCTTGACTCGCGGACAATTAGTGACTATATTGGCAGAGCAAAACACTGCGGGGTGGAGCAATTGGTAGCTCGTCGGGCTCATAACCCGAAGGTTGTAGGTTCAAGTCCTACCCCCGCTACAAAACGAAACGCCCTGGCTTGTCCGGGGCGGCTTCGTTTTAGTAGTAATAGGGTGAATGAAAGTTCAAGCTGAACGTTTTCTCTGAAGTGCCGCCGTTCTTGGGCGGCATCCTATTTATCCCGACGTTTCTTGACGGGACCCCCGCTACAAGAAACAGCGTGCCCGGCCGTAAGTCGGGCAGTGTTGTTTTGTTAGTAACAGGCTGGATTGCAATTCAAGCTAAACGCTTTTTGTGAAATCCTGGTTTTGTCTTTCGCCTCGCTATTCTTGACATTCCCCACACCATTCCGTACCGTTAGGCAACGTTTGGATATCCCGATAGGTCGGGATGCCGTTTCATACCAAATTAACTCCTTGCATGGAGTTCTTCTCTCGGGGGTGAACGAGCCGTGCACATTTTCATCCGGCGCACGGATGATTCCTCTCGTTTCAAGTGGGAGTTTTTCGAAAAAGACTCTCGCGACACTTCCTGACAAACTTACCCAGATGGCGATCATACCATGAAAAAGATTACAACAAGCACCACTTCTCGTTCACGCAAACAAACAGCTCGTGAAGATATCCGAACCGGATTTTCCCCGAAAGCCATCGAGCAAGACATCAAGGATAACCTTTACCTCATTCAGGGTCGTGTGCCGAGAACCGCCACGCGCAACGACTGGTACATGGCTGTGGCATACACGCTCCGCGACAGGATTCTGCAACGATGGATGCAGACGATCGAGGCGTATATTGGGAACAAAGAAAAGTCCGTGAGCTACCTCTCCGCGGAGTTCCTCATCGGCCCCCAACTCGGCAGCAACCTCATCAGTCTCGGCATCGCCGATGAAGTCCGACAGGCTGTCTCCCAACTCGGACAGGATCTCGACGAGCTCCTTGAGCAGGAGGAGGAACCGGGATTGGGGAACGGTGGGCTTGGACGACTTGCCGCGTGTTTTCTTGATTCGCTTGCGACGCTCGAAATCCTTGGTGTGGGATATGGAATACGGTATGAGTTCGGGATCTTCGACCAGGAAATCCGTGATGGGTGGCAGGTGGAGGCGTCCGACAAATGGCTCCGATTAGGCAACCCGTGGGAGGTTCCGAGGCCCGAGATCGCGTTCGTGGTTAACTTCGGCGGTCGCGCCGAACACTCCGTCGATAACGATGGACGTTACAGAGTGCGTTGGATCCCTGAACGGTCGGTCAAAGGCGTCGCGTGCGACATTCCCGTCCCCGGCTACAAGGTGAATACCGTGAACCTCCTCCGGCTCTGGAAAGCTGAGGCGACAGAGTCATTCGACTTCCAGGCGTTCAACGCCGGCGACTATTACCGAGCCGTGGAGGACAAGGTGGGATCCGAGAACATCACGAAGGTTCTCTATCCGAACGACGAGGCGATACGGGGAAAACAACTCCGGCTCGAGCAGCAATACTTCTTCGTCTCCTGCTCGTTGCGCGATATGATCAGGGTTCAATTGCTCAGGGGCAACGATATTAAGAATTTCCACAAGAGTTACGCGATCCAGCTCAATGACACACACCCCTCGATTGCAGTTGCCGAGCTGATGCGATTGCTGGTGGATGAACATTCTATGGACTGGGACACGGCGTGGCACATAACGCAAAACACATTTGCGTACACCAACCATACGATCCTGCCAGAGGCGCTGGAAAAATGGTCGCTCCCACTCTTCGGGGGCCTCCTCCCACGGCACCTGGAGATCATCTACGAGATCAACCGACGTTTCCTCGATGAAGTGCGCGTGAAAGAGGGCGTCGATGACGCGAAGATTGCGCGTCTTTCCATCATCGATGAATCGGGGGATAAATATGTGCGCATGGCCAATCTCGCAAGCATAGGAAGCCACGCCATCAACGGCGTTGCGGCATTGCACACCGAGTTGCTCAAGCGGGACGTTCTCCACGACTTCTACGAGCTGTATCCGGAGAAATTCTTCAACGTCACCAACGGCGTAACGCCGCGCCGCTGGGTTGTGTTGAGCAATCCTGAGCTTGCCCGGTTCATCACGAGCAAGATTGGCGAGGAGTGGATTCGCGACATGGAAGGGCATCTTCCGAAGCTCGAAGCGTTTGCCCGCGATCGTGAATTCCAGAAGGAATGGCATCGCATCAAACATAAGAACAAAGAGAATCTCGCCTCGATCATCCGCCAGCGCACGGGCGTTCTGGTCGATGCAAGCTCGATGTTCGATATACAGGTCAAGCGCATACACGAATACAAGCGCCAGCATCTGAACGTGCTTCACGTGATTACACTCTACAACCGGATTAAGCACAATCCCCGCATCGACGTCGTTCCGCGAACGGTCATTTTCGGCGGGAAGTCGGCTCCCGGCTACTACATGGCGAAGCTGATCATCAAGCTCATTAACAGCGTCGCGGCTGTCGTCAACAACGACCCGGACGTTGCCGGCCGGCTGAAGGTCGTCTTTCTGCCCGACTTCAACGTGAAGCATGCGCACGCGATTTATCCCGCAGCCGACCTGTCCGAGCAGATATCGACGGCGGGCAAAGAGGCGTCCGGAACGGGGAATATGAAGTTCTCCATGAACGGCGCGCTGACCATCGGAACACTCGACGGCGCGAACATCGAGATTCGCGACGCAGTGGGCGAGGATAATTTCTTCCTGTTCGGCATGACCATCGACGAGGTCAATGGACTCGGATCGCGGGGATACAACCCAATGCAGTATGTCGATTCCGACGAAGAGTTGCGCGGCGTCTTCGACCTCCTCAATAGCGGCCACTTCTCCAACGGAGATCCCGGCCTCTTCAAACCGCTGGCCGACTCGCTCCTTTACCATGACCCGTACATGCTTATGGCCGACTACCGGTCGTACATCGAGTGTCAGGACCGCGTCGATGCCGTCTATCGCGATCAAGAGCAGTGGACAAGGATGTCCATTCTGAATGTCGCGCGCATCGGGATGTTCTCTTCCGACAGGTCCATCCGCGAATACGCGGAGAAGATATGGGGCGTGAAGCAAGTGAAGATTACGCTCGACTAAAATG
>CAYJSZ010000062.1:9039-14184 GCA_964372545.1 uncultured Ignavibacteriaceae bacterium | reverse complement strand
GTTCAAGCTTGCCTGTGCAGACGCGCCTGCAATGACAAGAAACGTGCTGAGGAGAAGTTTGCCAACGACGTGTACGGCTGTCTTCATCTGTTCCCTTATGGCGTTGGTACGAATGTAATCCCTGCGGCGACCGAGCCGACCTCTATCCGTTTGACGACCTGATTCGTTGCGACGTTGATGACGGCGGCGTAACTCTGTTGTCCAGCGACCCGACCGATACCATGCGTATCAGCAAGTTCGATTCGACGTCGATCACGGCAACTTCGTCGTCCCCCTGGTTGGTCACATACACTTTGCCGGCACTGACCATCGAATATGGAACCTGGTCAAAATCGTTTTTCGCTCCTTCTTTGATCCAGCGCATAAGAAAAGCGACTTCATCTTTCGAGAGCGACGTGTCTGGCGGCATCCGCGGTTCGGCAACAGGTGCAACGGTCGTGTCCGAGTTGATATGAAAGATCAAGTGACTTTTGTCCGGCCGAAAGGGGATGACCATCGCTCCGTGCCCGGAACCGCGTATAAGCGATTCCCACGAGCTCAAGACAAGATCTTCAGCGGCCGTTGCCGCGTCGTGACATCCGCTGGTTGCACACTTACGGGTAAAGAGCGGCTGCACATGGCGCGAGTAGACGATCGTCCCGATCTTATCGTAATCGTCTTCTGGTTCAGCTCCAAGGTCGCGCTCGCACGCCGACAACAACAGCAAACCGACGACAACCGGAACCCGCAGGAAACACCAACCCATCATGCACCTCTTCTCCGTGCAGTTGGCTTGAGAATACGCTGAAGGGCAGACTGAATCAATCGCCTGTCGACATTCTCCACCACCCGTACCTCTCCGATGCGTGTCGGAAGGAGAAAGCGGTTTTTACCGCTCACGGATTTCTTATCACGACTCATCGCCCGGAGAATCGCAGATGGCTCCAGTCGCGAAAGATTGCACTTCAGCGGCACTCTGGCGATGAGCGATTCAATCCGCCCGTGCGTCGGTGCATCGATCATTCCCATCTCCCGCGCAAGAAAGCTTTCCGCCGCCATTCCCAAGAGCACCGCTTCGCCATGCTTCACGGTTCGATACTTCCCTGCCGTTTCCAGCGCATGGCCAATCGTATGGCCAAAGTTCAAGACCATCCGCACTCCGGATTCGCGTTCATCCTGCGACACGATGTGGGCCTTGATTTCACAACACCGGGCCTGGACGTGCATCACCGACTCTTGGTCCAGTGCTACGATGGGATCGAGGTTAGCTTCCAAGAAGCCAAACAATTCCGCGTCCCAAATGACTCCGTATTTTATGATCTCCCCCAAACCGCACGAAATTTCGCGTTCGGGCAGTGTTTTCAGGTATCCTATATCCGTCCAAACAAAAGCCGGTTGGTAAAAAGCCCCGATCATGTTCTTTCCAAGCGGATGGTTGACGGCGACCTTGCCGCCGACCGAGCTGTCGACTTGCGAAAGCAGCGTCGTCGGTACCTGGATGAATTGCACGCCGCGATGGTACACGGCAGCGACAAACCCGGCAAGATCGCCGATGACACCTCCGCCCAACGCGATGACCGCGGATTTGCGGCCGACTCCTTCAGCCAGCATTCTTGTAAAAATCTGATTGGCACGCTGGAGACTTTTTTGGCGCTCGCCCGGCGGGATAACAAGTGAGGTTACTTGGAATCTGAAATGCAGAAGGTTTTTTTCCAGTGCCCGAAGATAGCGTGTGCCGACATTGGTGTCGGATATGATCACCACACGCGGGGCAATGTTATGCTGCCGGCAGGTGGGGGCGAATAACGCCGTCATACCCGCGCCAACATAGATCGGGTAGGTGCGGTCGCCAAGAGGTACTACGATCTGTCGACGGACCACGCAAACTTCCTTCCTTTACTGCAGGATTGTCCGCAGCCGGCGTACAATTTCATCGACGGTCGTGCCGATTTTTTGTTTGTCCGTGGAGATGATGATATCTGCGCGCTCGTAAAATTGTTCCCGCCGGCGGAGGAGCTGCTCAATGCGGGTCGCGAGTTCATTCGGTTGCAGCGGGCTGCCGTGCCTGTCTTTCAACATCGGGCGATCGTGCTTGGTCTTTACGCGCCGAAGAATCTCTTGCGAGGGCAAATGCAAATAGACGATAACGCCGCTCTGTCGGATCAGCTGAAAATTCTCCTCGTTCGCGATCGTTCCACCGCCCAGTGAGACAACGTAGCCGTCGAGGCCGGTAACTGTTCGTAACGCCTCGCTCTCGATGCTGCGAAATCCCTGTTCGCCCACCGTCTCAAACAGTTGCACGATCGGTTTGTCCGATCGTTGTTCGATCAGCGTATCGACGTCGAGAAATTCGTATCCCAGGGTGTTCGCGAGGATCGGGCCGACCGTGCTTTTTCCGCTTCCCATGAAGCCGGTCAGGAAAATAAGGCGGCTTCGACGGTATTCACCCGGTTGTTGTCGATCGTCCTTGGACATGGTCTTTTCAGACATGCGGAGTCAGACAAAAATAGCGGAAACGACGAGAGGGGATCTGTCGCTCTTCCGCTCTTCACTCGTACTGCTCAGTCACCAGAATTCAACCACCATTCCGAGGGAAAACGTCATACCGTTGACGTCGATTCGGCTCGTGAGGTTGCCGCGCGGAAACAGGATCTCTGCGTCGTTGTAGAGTGTTCTCTCCTCTGAGAAGTGATTGACCGTCCTGAGCTCCGGGTCGCGAAACCGCATATCGCCGCGCACCCAGATGCCGGGCAGAACCTGATATTCGAACCCGCTTGCGATGTGAATCCCGATCTTCACCGGTTTATTCTGCATGGCCGCGTCGACACCGGCGACGCGGAGAATTCGCCCGCCATAGTACGCGCCGATACCGCCGCCCATTGAAAGGCGCATGTTTTCGGAACCGAGGGGAATAAATGTATGCAGCCCGAGCTCAACAGGGATCAGGTGAAATCCCTCCGTCAGCGGGACCCGAAGTAGGGGGGCAAACGCTACCTCTTGCATCTGCTCGTGAGATTTCGACAGGTAATCGACCGAGAGGGAAAAGAAAAAACTTTCGCCCGGCCAGTGATAGCGGAGTTCCAGCCCTCCCCCGGCAATCCCTTCCAGCTGCACGAACTGCGCTCGCTGTTCTGCGGTGGGGGCATCGGGACTAAAGAAGATTTTTGATGAGGTAGTGTAATTCCCGCGCAGAATCGCCGTGAACAGTTTATCACCCGCCGAAACCGTCGTCGTGGAAAGGACGACAGCGTTGCTCGCCACTATGATCCAAAAGCGCTTCATGAGACATCGAAGGTTCGGTTATCGGAAAAACTTGCTGCGATGATCCTCAACTGACGCACGGTCACGCAGCGCAGTAAACCATTGGGAGAGGACTTGATTTTTCTTCTCCTGAAGCATTTGATCTCGCAGGCTTGTTCGCGCCGAAGAAAATTTCGTCGAATCAAATGACGATTTCGTGCTCAGCTTGAGAATGTAGTACCCTCGCTGACCTTCGAAGGGTTTCGAAATCTCTCCGGGCTGCAACGTCAACGCGACGCCGATGAAGGCCATATCCCGGCCAATCTGGGGCACGGCATCCGCCGGTCTAAACGGACCGGTTTTTTGATACTGGGCCTGGGCGACTGTCTGTACTGCCTCGGCAAAATTCATCGTCGGCTGCAAGTTCTTGCGAAGCTCCTCTACTTGCACGCGCAGTTTTTCCATTTTTTTCTGACGGAGCACAGTTGCCCGCGCGGTATTCTTGACGCTTTCCAACGGTTGTACACCTTCTTCGCGTGCGTCTGCAATTTTCACGACCACAACACCGCCACGGATCGTCATGGGATCGCTGACGGCGCCTACTTTTTCGAGGAATGCGAAATTCGTGATCGCCTCGTTAAAGCCAAGTCCGGGTATGCTTCCGGTTTTTACAAACTCCGGGGTATCTCGGATTTCGTACCTGCTGAACTCGGCCGCCTTTTCAAATCCCTCGGACTTTGCCAGATACGAAAAATCTTCCGCCTGTTTATTGACCGCTTCAGTCGTATAAGAGCTCGCCTTCAAGCGCAAAGTCAATGCCGCCAGTTGCACCTCACGGTTGTCCTTCCCGGTCACTTTAATGATGTGCCAGCCAAACTGCGTCCGGATGGGGCCGACAACTTCGCCGACCCTGGCCCGAAACGCGGCGTCCTCGAACGGCTTCACCCACGCGCCCTTGCCGTTCCATCCCAAATCTCCACCCTGACTTGCATTACTAAAGTCTTCACTATTGTCCCTCGCGAGTTGTGCGAAATCCGCACCGTTACGGATTTGCCGCAACAGGTCGCGCGCCTTTTCAATTCGCTTAACACTGTCGGGTCCCGAGACGGCATTCAAGAGGATGTGACTTGCACGCACATACTCCGACGTGCCTTTGCGTTCATCCAATATTTTGAAGAGGTGGTAGCCATCGAAATCCTGCACAGGGCCAACAATGTCCCCCTTTTTTGCAGCGAAGACCGCCGTCTCTTTTGGCCTCGACAACTCCCCATGCTTGAAGAACGCCTCATTGACGGGCACTTCGGAATAGGTCTTCGCCAGCTCCAGAAAATCCGATCCGGCTTTTGCCTGCCCAAGCAGCCGATTCATTTCATTGAGTACGGCAAGGGTGTCCTCACGCGAGGGAGCGAGGACAAACTGCACAAATTTGAGCTTTCGGGCAGCGCGGACCTTGAATTCTTCCTGGTTGGCGTTGTAGTATTTCCGAATATCGTCGTCGATTACAGGGATCACAGAGTCCGGGTAAAAGCGCATCGGGTCGAAAAACAGATATTCCGCATCGAGTGTCGTGTTTTGGTCGATAAATCGCCGCCGGACCTCATCATCCGTTATGCGCACAGATGCAAAGAGGATGCTCTGCAGTTTTTCCTGTTTCCGTTGTTCGCGCAACGCTTTCTCGACCTGGACCCATGCTTCTCGATTCTGGGGGTCGGCTATGGCACGGTCGTATGCGGCCCGGTTAAATGTACCCATCGAGTCGCGAAAATTACGAGTGAGGAATTCCGGCGGATTCGGCCCATGGACGATATCAATGATCTCTCTATCGGTGGCTTCAAGGCCGAGCTTGTTAATCTGCTCATCCATGAGTGTCTGCTGGACAAAAGTATTCCACACCTGGTCTCGGAGAAACCGTTCCGTCTCTTCGTC
>CAYJSZ010000062.1:0-8939 GCA_964372545.1 uncultured Ignavibacteriaceae bacterium | reverse complement strand
AATTTGGTGAGGTTGTTTCGAATGTCGGTCATTAATGCCATAACACGAAAAGCTCCTTCACAAAGTACGTTCACAGCTACAGGTGAAAATAAATATAGCCGTGAATCGCTTGAAATGCAATGATTTTTTATTGACTTTGTAGGCACATTGAATTATATTGCGTTTCATTTCCTACGAAATTCTTCCCGCGCATCTCACCTGAGGTTTTTCAATGGAGCCTGATTATCACTGCGAGACACCCGGGAAGACAGCGTTGATCAACTTGGAGATTTTTCTGTGAGGAACCAACTTTCCAAAATTGTTTTGATACTCTCCGCGGTCGTGTTATCGTTCTACTTCCTGTATCCTACCTATGAAGACTACCAATACCGCCAGAAGCTTGCAATGCTTGCCGGGTCCGATAGTCTGAAGTACCTCGAAGACAACCAGGACGCCATTGCGACGGCAAAACTGAAGCGGATGAAGCTGGGCCTCGACCTGCAAGGCGGAATGCGCGTCGTCTTGGAAGTTGACGTACTGCAATTATTGGACGACCTGGCCAAGAACAAAGACGAGAACTTCCAGGCCATACAGCAGGAAGTCCGGACCCTCACGAGCACAACCGAGGAGGAAATTATTCCGCTTTTTGGTTCGAAATTCTTGCAGCGCGGCATCCGGTTAAGCCGGTATTATGGCAGCATTCGCGATGAGGACGACAAGATCCTGGGTCAGTTACAGGATGAAACTGAGAAAGCAATCGATCGGGCGATCGAGATCGTGCGGAACCGCGTCGACCAATACCGCGTGTCGGAACCGAACATTCAGAAACAGGGTGCGCGAAGGATCATCGTCGAGCTACCTGGAGTGAAAGACGAAAACGAGGTGCGCCAGCTGCTGCAGGGCACGGCAAAACTCGAGTTCCGTCTCTTAAAAGACCCTACCATCGCCTATCGCGTGATGGAGTCGATCGATAAATTCTTAGCGGGAAAAAGCGATGACGATACAATCAAGAACGCTCAAAAAACATCCGCGAAGAAAGAAGAAAAACCTAAAGACGCGCTTTCTGAGCTGACCGGCGAACAGGCAAAAACCGACACTTCCTCTGAAGCAAAATTTGCACAAGAGCATCCCTTCTTTACGCTCGTGCGCGTTAATCAAAACACGGGCGATGGTTACGTAGAGGACAAAGACCGCGACCGCGTTCGAAGGATTCTTGAACGTCCGGAGGTGCGTAAACTATTGCCCCAGGATGTTGAGTTTTTGTGGTCGGCGAAACCTGTTGAAGGCGAAGGCAAAAAGTTCTACCTGCTGCACGCCGTACGAAGTCAGCCTGAGCTCACGGGTGGCGTCATCGTCGACGCGCGGGCGAGCGTCGATCCTGAAGATAACCGCCCGATTGTGAACATGGAAATGAACTCCGATGGCTCGCATGAGTGGGCGCGGATTACGGGAGCAAATATCAACAAACGGATTGCCATTGCGATGGACAATGCCGTCTTCTCCGCGCCGGTGGTACAGCAGAAAATTGTCGGCGGTCGATCCCGCATTACGGGCATGGATACGCCCAATGAGGCACGTTTGCTGGAGATTGTGTTGCGTGCCGGAGCGTTACCGGCACCCGTAACGATTGTTGAGCAACGGACCGTTGGGCCATCCCTCGGCGAAGACTCCGTTCGATCCGGCCTCACTGCCACCGCGCTCGCTTTGATCTTGACGGTGCTCTTCATGGTCGTGTACTACCACACCGCCGGAAGTGTTGCAGACTTCGCCCTGCTCTTCAACATTTTGTTTATCCTCGGCGTGCTCTCGGGGTTCCAGGCAACCCTGACACTTCCCGGCATCGCGGGCATCATCCTGACGATCGGCATGGCCGTCGATGCCAACGTGCTGATCAACGAGCGCGTGCGGGAAGAATTGTCCGGTGGAAAAACCCTGCGCGCGGCGATCGATGCGGGCTACTCCAAGGCCTTCAGCGCTATTGTCGACTCCAACATTACGACGTTCTTGACGGGTATTATCCTGTACCAGTTCGGGTCGGGTCCCGTTCAAGGTTTTGCGCTCACGCTCATGATCGGCATCGTGGCCAGCTTGTTCAGCGCAATCTTTATTACGCGGGTTATCTTCAATATGATGACCGACCGAAATATCAGTCCCAACTTCGGTTAATCTGATTTCGATTATGTGAGGTAGATAATGCGTTTTTTCAAAAAGACGAATATTCAATTCCTGAAACCGCGGTATCTGATGTATATGGTCTCATCGACCGTCATCGTTACCGGCATGATCTCCCTGTTTGTCAAGGGTATCGATTACGGTATTGATTTCCGTGGCGGCACAGAGATCGTCCTGCAATTCGACCACAAGGTAGAAATCGGCCAGTTGCGGACTGCGCTGGGCAGCGTCGGACTCGGGAAAAGCGAGATCAAGACGTTCGGAGCGGAGGTGAATCTCCTTATCCGTACTACCGAGCAGGCAGAAGGGACTGCCGTGGGAGACAGAATCAAGAACGCGATCCAGACAGCGCTTCCGAACACAACATTTACCGTACTGAAGGAGGATAGAATCGGCCCGAAGATCGGCCAGGAACTTCGCCGCGATGCCATGTTCGCCGTCTTCTGGTCGCTCGTCGCGATCCTTGCATACATTGCAATCCGGTTTAAGTTCATCTACGGTGTCGGGGCGGTCGTGGCCCTCTTTCACGACGTGCTTGTCACCCTCGGTATCATGTCCTTACTCGACGGGGTCTTTCCTCAGCTCAACCTTGAGATCAGTCAGGAAGTCGTCGCGGCTTTTCTCACGCTTGTGGGTGTATCGGTGAACGATACCGTGGTCGTCTTCGACCGCATTCGGGAAAATCTCAAGATCTACCGCACCATGTCGCTCGCCGAGGTCATCAACAAGAGCCTGAACGACACCCTCAGCCGCACCATCATCACCTCCGGCACCATCTTTGTCGTTTTGCTCACTCTCTTGTTCCTCGGTGGGGAAGTGACACGGGGATTTGCTTTTACGTTGACGGTCGGCATCGTCACCGGTACCTATTCGTCAATCTACATTGCCAGTGCGATCGTTTTGGACTGGAATTTACGACAAAAAAAAACTAAATAGGGTCATTCAAAACGGGATGCAACCATTCTTCATCCATTGAGGAGCGGCATATGAAATTGAAAACCAGAGAATCCAACAATGTGACCGTCATCGAGCTGAAGGGGAATGTGATGGGTGGACCGGATGCAACAGCGCTCAATGAAGAGCTGCACAAGCTGATCGAAGCAAAGAAAGCGAAAGTCGTGATCGACCTGCACGACGTGAAGTTCATGAACAGCTCTGGCCTCGGCATGTTGATCGGAAGCCTGACGACCATCCGCAACGCCGGCGGCGACCTGAAAATTGCCCGTGCCTCGGACAAGATCGAAAGCTTGCTGATCGTCACCAAGTTGATCACCGTGTTCGACCACCACGAGAGCGTTGATAAGGCCGTCGCTGCCTTCAAATAATGAGTGCTCGTTCCTACGCTCCTGCGTAGGAACGATGGAGTGTTCAGACGCGGAGCGTCGGAACACAAAGTGGACAAGTAAGGGAACAACAATGTTGTTCCCTTTTTTCTTTCCACCGCTTGTATTTCACCTTCCGTTGAAATATATTGAGCCAACTCTTCACGCAGCCCACCGAAGGATCTTCGCATGGACAGAGGAACGGTCTTCATCGCGGTCGCCGGCAACATCGGCGCGGGCAAATCGTCGCTCACGCGCATGTTGGGAGAGCGCTTCAAATGGAAGCCCTACTACGAATCGGTCGACGACAACCCCTACCTTGCCGACTTTTACGGCGACATGCGGCGCTGGTCGTTCCATCTGCAGATCTATTTTCTCGCCAACCGGTTCAAGAGCCATAAGCTGATCGTGGAGGGCGATTCATCGGTCATTCAAGACCGGTCGATCTATGAGGACGCGGAGATTTTTGCGCGTAACCTGTACGACATCGGAAAAATGGAGCAGCGCGACTACGAGAACTACGTGTCGCTCTTCCACGTGATGATGGAGTATCTCAAGCCGCCCGACCTGATGATCTACCTGAAAGCAACTGTCGATACATTGATGCGGCAAATTGAACGACGCGGGAGGAGTTTTGAGCAGGGCATTCAGCGTGAATACTTACAGCAGCTCAACAGGCTGTACGAAGAATGGATCTCCGGCTACAAGACCGGTCCGCTGCTGGTGATCCCCAGCGACAACCTCGACTTCGTGAACCGGAAGGAAGACTTCGAATATATCACGAAGCTCGTAAAAGAAGCGTTACCACAGTTGCAATTGTTTGAGACGTAACTAAAGAAGCCCGACCTTCGTCGGGCTTCTAACGTTCAACCTGTAGCTTGAAACTCGTCCCGCCAGAAAACAGTCCCGTTTTACGGGATCCCGTACAACGGGACGGGATGCAGAACGCGCAAAACTATTTCTTTTTCCCGCTCAGCAACTCGCCGTACACCTTCTTGTTCTTCAACAACGCCACCGCCGACATTAGCTGCCGGTCATCCTGCATTGTCCCCTCGACGCGTGCTTTGTCGCCTTTCAACCTCCCGAGAATCTCTCCTTTGAGAGCATTCTGAATCTCTTTGTTATCGTTCCTGAGGGCGAGACCTTTCTCGCTGTCCGCCAGAGTCTTGAGTTTGTCAATACTTTCCAGGAACGGTTTGCTGTAGCTGGATTTCTCCGCAACTTCTCGCAACTCCCGAAGCTTTAGCTCGGCCTCGCTCTGGTAGTCGAACTTTTTCTCCTGCAGGAACGCCTCGAAGTCCTTCAGAATCTCCTCGGTCACCTCGAACTTTTCCGGCAGCGATTTCTTCTGCGCCGCATAGCGGTTGGCGTACTTGAAGAACATCGCTTTGCGCATCAATTCTTGGTAGAGCTTGCCGTGCTCTTCATCGCCCACCGTTGAATCCGGCACGATTCCGCCGCCTTCCGTCACCGCTCGGTTGTGCGCCGTGCGGAAGACCCGCCGCACGCTGTCGGGCATGGTCGTAAAGCCGCCGTCTTTCGTGTGGTGCGAGTAGTCCACCTCCTGAATGGACCGCCCGCTCGGAGTGTAATAGCGGGCTGTCGTGATTTTGAGCGACGATGTCTCGGAGAGCCGCGTAATCGTCTGCACCAGCCCTTTGCCGTACGAGCGCGTGCCCACGATGATGCCGCGGTCAAGGTCCTGAATCGCCCCGGCCACGATCTCGCTTGCGCTGGCGCTATTGCGATTCACCAGCACCGCCAGGGGGATATCGACGAGCATCGGCTTTTCGGTGGAACGATACTTATGCTCGCTTTCGCTTTTGCGGCCGCGCGTGGAAACGACGAGACTGCTTTCGGGTAGGAATTTTGATGAAACATCGACCGCAATATCCAGCAAACCGCCGGGGTTATCGCGGAGGTCGAGCACAAGCGCTGTGAGGGTTCCTTTCGATCTCAGTTCTCTCATCGCCTGGCGCACATCTTCGCCCGCGGTGCGGGAAAATCTTTCAAGTCGGATATATCCGACGCCGGGTTCCACGTAGCCGGTATAGGTAACGTTTTTGACAGGAATCTCCTCCCGCACCAGCGCAAATTCAAGCGCGTGCGGCTCGCCGTCGCGTTCGATCTTCATGTGCACTTCCGTGCCCGGAGCTCCGCGCACCAACAACCGCACCTGATCCATCGTCCCGCCGACGATGTTCTTGCCGTCGATTTCCAGAATCCGGTCGCCCATCTGGATTCCCTGCTTGGCGGCTGAATATCCTTCCAGCAGCCCCACGACGGTGACCATGCCGTCCCGCAAGCCGATGGTGATGCCAACACCACCGTATTTTCCGGTCGTGACCAGATCGATCTCGTCGCTCTCCTTATCTCCAAGATACACGGTGTACGGGTCGAGCGTTTTCAACATGCCGTCGATGCCTGCGCGCATGAATTCATCCGGGTCCACATCATCGACATAGTTCACTGCGATCTCCTTGTACACCTTGCCGAAGAGATCGATGCTGCGATGGATTTTCAGGAGCAGATCGTTCTCACCCAAACCGTAAAAACCGAGTGTAAAAAGCGCCATGAGAGCGCCGGCCACCGCTATAAGCTTGAGATTCCTTGTCTGACGCATGATTCTTCCCTCTCGTGAAAATTTATCTATGAAGTTCTAAGTTTTTTACTGAGAATTCTCAACCGGCAACAACGCCGTCA
The DNA here is from genome assembly GCA_964372545.1 of uncultured Ignavibacteriaceae bacterium. Classification (GTDB taxonomy): domain Bacteria; phylum Bacteroidota; class Ignavibacteria; order UBA10030; family UBA10030; genus CAYJSZ01. The sequence goes on along the minus strand of CAYJSZ010000062.1, from coordinate 2,763 downwards.
TCGTGGTACCTGCTCGCGTAACCGTGGGACAACTGAATTCCATATCGCCTGTTGAATCTCTTCGATTGATTTCGTGCCATCGACAATGTGAAAACGCTTTTCGTCCGCTGCTAATTTCAAGTACCCTTCCCGCACGCGTTCATAAAACGCCCTCCCGCCGGATTCCATCCGGTCCTTTCCTTCTCCGCGCTCCTGAATCCGCTGCTCGACTTCCTTGAGCGGAATATCGATGAAAAATGTGAGGTCGGGAACAAGCTTCTCGGTGGCAAGCTCGTTGACGGTACGAATGGCTTCCAGTGGAATGCCACGTCCCCAACCCTGGTAGGCGGTGGACGAATCGTAGAACCGGTCGCAGATTACCACTGCTCCCGATGCCAGCGACGGCTTGATGACGCCTTCGACAAGTTGTGCGCGGCTTGCGGAAAAGAGCAGGAATTCACCGACGGCGGTCATCCCGGAGAATTGCGTATCGAGCAGGATGGAACGAATCTTTTCTCCGAAAGGCGTGCCGCCGGGCTCGCGCAGCACCGACACAGTTTGCTTCTCACTCCGCAGGCGGTCGGCGAGAAGTTTGATCTGCGTAGACTTTCCGGAAAAGTCGAGACCTTCGAACGTGATAAACATGGTGAGCGATGATGTTCAGAATACTCTTGAACTGAAGTCAAAGTAAAGAAATAAGCAGAGTTTTGCAAACGAGATACACTGGATGTGCGGTGTGAGAAGTGAGATATGAGTTAGGCTTCGCGTTTTGGCCAACAGATGAACACACATCTCACATCCCAAATCCCACATCTAACTTTATTGCGGCTCTGACGTTTTTTCACTACCTTGGTCTGGCGCTAGTTCACTCTGCGGTAACGCGTCTCAACGAGTGTACTGCGCCGCTCGTACGAATGTCCCCATCAAAGAAGAAACATAGCTCTTCCCACCACAAGACCGTACTACTATCTCCCAGCACCGCCGAGCAGAAACGGATTGAGTCCCGCGCGGAAGACTCGCGAGTAATCAAGGAGGCGCTGGCAGGATACCAGCGAGCATTCGAAAAGCTCAAGCGCAAGTACCACGACCAGGTGTTCAACCTAATCTACCGGATGGTGCGAGACAAGGAAGAGGTCGAAGACCTCGTGCAGGAGGCATTCATTAAAGCCTTTACCTCGCTCTCCAGCTATAACGACGAATACGCGTTCTCTACCTGGCTGTATAAGATCGCCACCAACAATTGCATCGATTACATCCGGCGCAAGAAGCTCGCCACGTTTTCCATCAACAGGCCGATTCAATCCAAGGACAGCGAGTTCACATTCGAGGTACCGGATTCTACCTACGAGCCGGATAAAGAGATGATTGAGCTGCAAAAAAAGAGTCTCTTCGAAGATGCGGTCAACTCGCTGCCGCCCAAATACCAGAAGGTGATTATTCTACGGCACACCGAAGAAAAGGACTACCAGGAGATTGCTGAGATCCTCAACCTTCCACTAGGAACAGTGAAAGCCCACATTTTCCGTGCGCGAGAAATGCTCTATAAATTTCTGCGTCATAAACTGAGAAATTATTAGGCTTTTCTGCAACTCCGCCTCAGAATCTCCGTAGTAAAACGGCGGGATGAATTGTCCCCGCTCGAGGATCCACAAAGATATCATGAAAAAATCTCTTTCCCACATAGCTCTTGGTGGATTACTGGCTTTGTTTGTCACCTCGGTCGCCGTTGCACTCTTGACCATCGAGATTACGCGTAAGGAGATTCCGCGGACATCCGAGCGAGAACTCCGGGCCGACGTCGAAGCTGCGTTCGGCACCATCACGATAGCCAGAGGCGATCGCGACAAGATTTTGATTGCAGAGTTCCGGGAAGAGCGTGAAGACGACAGTCGTAAACCGCAGATCACCTACAAGGTGCGTGGCGAGCGCGGCGAGCTGAAGATCGAAACGAAGGAATCTTCCCGTTGGTGGGGTGGCAAGAACGAGAAGGAAAAGCGGGAGTGGACGTTAAAGTTTACCGACGCAATTCCGATTGACCTTAAGATCGAGCTTGGCGCAGGGGAAGGAGACATTGACCTGACCGGTCTGAAGGTTCAAAACCTCTCCATTTCCTCCGGGGCAAGCTCGGCGGAGCTCCGGTGCGATGAGCCAAACTCCGTCGTTGCCGAGCGTGTGGATATTGAGTCCGGCGTTAGCAAGTTCGATGCGAAAAACCTGTGCAATCTGAACTTTGAGAAGCTGAACTTCAGCTGCGGGGTTGGGGCGTATAAGTTAGACTTCGGTGGAAAACTCCGGCGCAACGGCAGGGTGAAAGTGGAGGTCGGGTTAGGCTCGGTAACGCTGTATCTCCCTCGTGAGCTTCCCGCCCGCATCGAGTTTGAAGACCACTGGTTCGCGGGCTTCGATATCGACGACGGCTTCCGCAGGATCAAAAAAGGCCTGCACGAAACCGACAACTATCGAAACGCCGACGCGAGGCTGACCATCCAGCTTGAAGCCGGCTTGGGCAGCGTGAAAGTCCGGCAGCGGTAAGATTCAGAAGCTCTCCCCCACCCTCCACACAGCGTTCCCTTTACCGTATTTCTTCAACTCCAAACTGGAAACTCTGAACTCGGGACTGCACTACCCCACCCCGTAGTGAAAGAACAGTCCCCACGAGTGCGGGTGGTTTACATCTTTGGTGCGGATCATGTTGAGGAGAGCCTGGCGGTACGCATCGCCGGGAGCGAGACCGTTTGAAAGGTGCGTGTAGAAATACTCGCTGAAAAATTTTGCCGCTTTCCG
>CAYJSZ010000061.1:0-14511 GCA_964372545.1 uncultured Ignavibacteriaceae bacterium | reverse complement strand
CTTACCTTGACTCTCGCGACTCAATTCTGTATTTTTCAGCAACATTGCCATGCACTATGAAGCCTACACGGACATCCTCGCGCAAACAACAACACGTCGAAATCACCCTCTCGAAGGATGTCTCCTTTCGGTCCAAGACTTCCGGCTTTGAGCGCTGGGAGTTCCTGCACAACGCCCTCCCCGAGCTGAATTTTACCGAACTCGACCCCTCGGTCGCATTCCTCGGCAAACGTCTTTCCTTCCCGCTCATGGTCTCGTGCATGACCGGCGGCTACAAAGACGCCGAGCGTATTAACCGAGGTCTGGCATACGTCTGCGCCGAAATGAATATCGCGATGGGTGTGGGAAGTCAGCGGCAGGCGATCGAAGACACAACATTTCACCGAACGTTTAGCGTGGTTCGAGAGGTGGCGCCGGGGATCCCGATGGTCGGCAACATTGGCGCGGCAGAAGTGGCCCAGTTGAGCGATGCTTCTGCCGTCCTGCGGCTTGTCGACCTCGTTCGCGCCGACGGATTCGCGATTCATCTCAATCCACTGCAGGAATTCCTGCAGCCCGAGGGAAACACCAACTTCCGTGGCGTGCTCAAAGGCATCGAGATGCTGGTTAAGAAGTTACCCGTGCCAGTGATCGTGAAAGAAATCGGCGCAGGAATCTCTGCCGGCGTTGCACGGCGATTGATCGATGCGGGTGTGAGAATCATCGACGTGGCAGGTTCGGGCGGCACGAGTTGGGCCGGGGTGGAAATACTCCGTCGCGATGGCGAGCCAGCGTCAAAGAAATCCAAACGCACGACGTTCGCCGATGCGTTCTGGGATTGGGGCATCCCTACCGTCGACGCACTCCGACAAGTAGCAAGCTTGAAAACTCAAACTCCTTCTTTGACAGTACTTGCTTCCGGCGGGATTTCCGGCGGGTTAGAAATCGCAAAATCGATTGCGTTCGGTGCCGACCTTGCCGGCGCCGCTCGACCCTTACTGAAAGCGTTCGAATCCGGTGGACCGAACGGTCTACGCCATGAACTCGAGCGCTGGGACATGGAGCTGAGAGGCGCGATGTTCCTCACCGGCTCTCGAACAGTTGCCGAACTTCAGCAGCAACAACTCGTGCTGAAAGCCTAACATCGCATGGACTTTCAACGACGCTATACTACTTACAAGAAACTCGTTGATTCGTATCTTCACAACTTCGTCCGGAATGCACACCCTCGCTCGCTGTACCAGCCAATCCGGTACGTTCTCAGCGGCGGCGGAAAACGTATCCGCTCGGTGCTCGTGCTGCTCTCCTGTGAAGCGGTCGGAGGCTCACGGGACAACGCCTTGCACGCGAGCGCCGCGATGGAATTCCTGCACAACTTCACGCTCGTCCACGACGACATTATGGACAATTCCGCTTCCCGTCGCGGTCGAGCGACCGTGCACACCAAATGGGATGCCAACGTCGCCATTCTCGTCGGCGACGAGTTACTTGCCCTGGCATTCCGCGCCCTGTTGAAAACGCCGACGAGCCGTCTCCAGGCTATCACAACAGTCTTCACGGAAGGAGTTGTCGAAGTGTGTGAAGGACAGGCGTACGACAAAGACTTTGAAACCCAGGCCCGCGTTTCGCTGAATGACTATTTACTCATGATTCGGAAAAAAACGGGGAAGCTCGTTGCCGTCTCTACCGAGTTAGGCGCGTTGGTCGGTGGCGGGTCGGAGCAGCAGATTCTTTCTCTCAGGCGATACGGCGAGCATGTGGGACGCGCGTTCCAAATTCAGGATGACATGCTGGATATTATTGCGGACGAGAAGGATTTCGGCAAACCGATCGGCAGCGACGTGCAGGAAGGCAAACGGACATTCCTCTTTCTCGAGGCTCTGCGGAAGGCACGAGGCGGCGATAGACGACTCCTGCAATCTGTGGCAAACAATGGCAGAGTGTCGCGGCGGAAGATCAAAGAATTCAGACGGATCTATCATGAAACCGGCGCCATCGACTCGGCAAAAACATGGGTCGCCCACGACCTTGCCGAAGCACGGCGCGAGCTGGACCGTTTGCAACTATCCGACGCGCGCGAGATGCTGTACTGGTTTACGGATATGCTGTTGCATCGCACTTACTAGTTTCGGAGCGCATGGTCGAACGTGAAGTAACGATTAAGAATCGAGCCGGATTGCACACACGCCCCGCGGCTTCACTCGTGAAGCTGGCGGCAAAATTTAAGTCGGATTTCTTTATCGACAAGGACGGCTTTGAAATCAACGGCAAAAGCATCATCGGCGTTATGACGATCGCAGCGGAACAAGGTTCCAAACTGACGCTCCGCTTCTCGGGCGAAGATGAAGATGCAGCCGCCATTGCAGTTGTCGAGCTCTTCGACAAGGGTTTTGGCGAGCCGTGAATCAAGTACAACCTCATTGGGGACATCGAACAAACGGTCTCCTTCTGACGACTGACTTCTGACTCCTGGATTCTTTTGCCATGGAAACCACCAGAACCGCACAACAAGAACTCACCCTCAAGGGCATTCCGGCATCGCCGGGCATTACGATCGGACCGGTTTTTCTGTTCGAAAAGCAGGCGCCAACGATTGAGGAAAAATCACTCGTAGGTGAAGACGTCGACCATGAAGTGTCACGCCTGGAGCAGGCAATCGAACGATCGCAAAAGGAGTTGCGGAAGATTCTCGAGTATGCAGAGAAGAAATTGGGAGAGCATCAGGCAAAAATTTTTGAGGCGCAGGTTCTTATTCTCGAAGATGCGTTCTTGTTCGACACGATCAAGAAACGAATTCGAAAGGAGTTCAGAAATGCCGAGTTTGTGGTACACAACGAGATCGAAAAGTACCGTCAGATGATGCTCAGTGCCCACGATGAATACACGCGGGAACGTGCCCACGATGTCGAAGACGTCCGCAACCGCATCCTCCGCAACCTCGCGGAGCAAAAACTTATTTCGCGGCTCGAAGGCTCCTCGGTCATCGTCTCTCAAAACCTTACGGCGGCCGATACCATGATTCTCAGCCGCAACGACGTCCTCGCCTACGCCACGGATGCGGGCGGCATTACCTCGCATACCGCGTTGTTGGCCCGCTCGCTCAAAATACCCGCCGTGCTTGGCCTGCGGGAGATTTCGACGACGGCAAAGACCGGAGAGACTATCATCATCGATGGGTATAGCGGGGTTGTCATCCTCCACCCGTCCGACAAAACGATCCGAGAATACGAGGAGCGCCGCGCACATTACCAGGCCTTTGAAGACCGACTTGCCGGGTTGCGCGATCTGCCCGCACAGACGCTCGATGGACATCGCGTGGAGCTTGCAGCCAATGTCGAGTTCTCCCAAGAACTCGACTTTATTCGCATGCAGGGGGCAGATGCCATCGGGCTCTACCGGTCAGAAATATTGTTGATCGGCAAGGAGGTTTTCCCGTCCGAAGACGAGCAATATCAAGAGTACAAACTCTTGGCGGATGCGATGTTCCCAAAACGCGCCATCATCCGTACGTTCGACATCGGCGGCGATAAAATGATGGCTCAGAAGGTGAAAGAGCGCAATCCGTTCTTAGGCTGGCGCGGCATTCGCGTCTTGCTCGAGAAAAAGGACATTTTTCTGGAACAGCTGCGCGCCATTCTGAGAGCAAGCTCCCGCAAGAACATCGCGATCATGTTCCCGATGATCTCCAGCATCAAAGAAGTCCGCAGCGCTCGAGAACTCCTGGAGCAGGCGAAATCCCAGCTGCGGGCGGAAAAAATTCCGTTCGACTCAAAGATCAAAGTCGGTGTGATGATCGAAGTCCCATCGGCTGCCGTCGTACTGGATGACCTTGCCAAGGAAGTCGACTTCGTGAGCATCGGGACGAACGATTTGATTCAGTATCTGCTCGCGGTCGATCGCGGAAACGAGTTCGTTTCATCGCTCTACCAGGAATTTCACCCCGCCGTCGTCCGCTTCATCCGCCGCATCATCGAGCGGGCAAAGAACCACAACATCTGGGTCGGGATGTGCGGAGAAATGGCCGGCGACCCGCTCGCAACGATTCTCTTGCTGGGACTAGGGCTTGATGAATTCAGCGTCGTCGGGACCGTGCTGCCCGAAATCAAGAAGATTATCCGTTCGGTCACCTACGCGGAGGCTCAGAAGGTCGCCCAGCATGTCCTGAAACTCCAAACGGAAGACGAAATCAAATCGTATCTCCACTCGATCATGAAAGAGAAGTTCCCGGATATTCCCATCGAATAACTCAGACTTCCTATGACCATCGACGACATCAGACGGCTGGATCCCAGTGGGATGTACAACCGGATCCGAGATTTCTCAAGCCAGATCGAGAATGCAGTGCAGATTGGAAAATCTGCTCCCTTGAAACTCTACGTGGATGGCATCAAGAACATTCTCGTGACCGGATTGGGCGGCTCGGCCATCGGCGGAGACTTGTTGCGCTCGTATCTGTCGGAGGAGCTCGACGTTCCCTTCATCATCAATCGGCACTATTTCTTACCGGAGTTTGTTGACAAGTATAGTCTCGTCGTCGTCTCGAGCTATTCCGGGAACACGGAAGAGTCCACCGCCGCGCATCGCGATGCGGCAAAGCGGAAAGCAAGAGTGTTCTGTATTACCACGGACGGCGAGACCGCACTGCTCGCGAAAAAGTTCAGGCATCCGGTCATTCAAATTCCAAAGGGCTATCCACCGCGTGCAGCGCTGGGCTACTCCTTCTTCCCGATTCTCATGGCCTTCACACGGCTCGGGCTTGTCAAGAATAAATCGAAAGACATCAAAGAAACCATCGATCTCTTGCGCGCAAAAGCAGCGGTCTTTAGCAATCCCGATTCGCAGGAGAACGCGCCCATGCAACTCGCTCAACACCTGCATGGCAGGCTCCCGATTGTCTACGCGCCCAACGACCATCTCGACGCTGTTGCCGTACGCTGGCGTGGACAAATCTGCGAGAACGCCAAGCAGCTCGCTTTTGGCCACGTGCTGCCGGAGATGAACCACAACGAACTCGTCGGCTGGAAAAACGCGGCGGACGTCATGAAACAGATGCACGTGATCTTTCTTCGGGACAAAGACACGCACAGACGCGTCGCCGTGCGTGAGGTCATCACCAGGCAGATCGTCTCGCAACACGCCGGTCGCGTGACCGAGGTATGGAGCGAAGGCAGATCGTTGCTCGCCCGGATGTTTTACCTCATTCATTTCGGCGACTGGGTGAGCTTCTACCTGGCCATACTCAACAACGAAGACCCAACGCCGGTGAACGTGATTGACTTTTTGAAGGGAGAGCTGGCGAAAGTCTAAGTACACCTTTCAAGTTCCAGGGTTCATGCTTCATGCTGGAAAACCTCTAACCGGAACCTTGAAGTTTCTTCATCCATGCGAGTCGTTCTCAGATTCATACTGCCTGCGCTCTGTGTGGCCCATCTCGCTTCCGCCCAATTGTACTATTTCGGCCGGAACAAGGTGCAGTATACGGAGTTCGAGTGGAAGGTGCTGAAGACCGAACACTTCGACATCTATTATTATGAAGAGATGGCCGAGCTGGCGCAACGGGGCGCGTTCTTTGCAGAGGAAAGCTACAAGATGCTCGAGCAACGATACAACCACAACATCGCGAACCGCATCCCGCTCATCTTCTACAGCTCGCATCTGCACTTCCAGCAGACTAACGTGACGCCGGGCTTCATTCCCGAAGGCGTCGGCGGCTTCTTCGAGTTCCTTAAAGGCCGCGTCGTCATCCCGTTCGACGGTTCCTTCCACAACTTCAGACATGTCATCCGCCACGAGCTGGTGCACGTTTTCATGCACAGTAAGATCAACCGCGTGCTGCTCGACCATCGTCATTCGCAGGACAAAATACCGCCGCTCTGGTTCACGGAGGGCCTGGCGGAATTCTGGTCTACCGACTGGGACACGCAGGCGGAGATGGTGATCCGCGACGCCGTGCTCAATAATTATATCGTGCCGGTGAACGAGATGGATCGCATCTATGGCTCGTTCCTCATGTACAAAGAAGGGCAGAAGGTTCTCGAGTTCATTGCCGAGCGTTACGGACAGGAAAAAATCCTCTTGCTGATGGAGAATTTCTGGAAAGCAAACACCTTCAGCGAGGTCATGCGCATCACCATCGGCAAGGATTTCAAGCAGCTCGACGAAGAGTGGCTCTACCACCTCAAGAAGAAATATTACCCGCTCATCGGCACGGAGGATTTGCCGAGCGGCGTCACGAAGAACATCGTCGATGTCGGTTTCAACAACAAGCCGGTCTTCTTCAACAAGAACGGCAAGCGTGAGGTCTATTTTATCGGCAACCACACGGGGTACACAAACGTCTACCGTGTGAATCTCGACGCCGAAAAGCCCGAGCCGGAAGTCGTTGTCGAAGGCGAAAAGACAGATGCGTTCGAGGCGTTCCACCTGTTCCAGAGCAAGATGGACATTTCGAAGGACGGCCTGCTGGCGTTCATCACCAAGAGTGGGGAGAACGATGCGCTCCACCTGTACGACGTCAAGGATGACAGGCTGGTCGAAACCATCCGCTTCCGCAATCTCGTGATGCTGGCGTCTCCTTCCTGGTCGCCCGATGGAAAGCGTATCGTTTTCTCGTCGGTCGATAAGTCGGGTACGAATGATTTGTACATTCTCGAGCTGGAGTCCCGCTCGCTCCTGCGACTCACGAACGACCATTACGACGACCGCGACCCGGCCTGGTCTCCCGACGGCAAGCTCATTGCGTTCAGCTCCGACCGCGGACCCGGAGGCGGGGAGGGCAAGTACAATATCTTCCTGTACGATCTTGAGAGGTCATCCATCGACTATCTCACTGCCGGCGAGCACCGGGCCTTTTCACCCGAGTGGTCGCGCGACGGCAACTGGCTTGCATTCACCTCCGATTACGACGGCGCGCAGAACATCTGGCTGATGAAGACTGACGACGCCACTCTCGCCAATCCCCAGGCCCGAGCGATGCGAAAAGTCACGAGCTTCACCACTGCGGCATTCGACCCGGCGTGGAGCGACCAGGATGAGCTGATCTTCGCCGCGTTCGAGGATTTCAGCTTCCAGCTCAAGCGGATCAAAAACATTCAGAGCCGGTACGATTCTTCGTCCGCCAGCTATGCCTTCCGCTATGACGCAACCGGCGAGCCATGGATGCCGAAAAAGTTGGAAGGCCCTTCGGTCATCGGCCAGTACCGGTACGCGGGCGAGTACAAGCTCGATATCGCACAGAGCCAGGTGTCCACCGACCCGGTCTTCGGCACGTCGGGCGGCGCGGCACTGGCAATGAGCGACGTGCTCGGCAACGACCAGTACTACTTCCTCATTTATAATACGGCGCAGGCGCAGTCGGAATTCCTGGAGAGCTTTAACGTCGCCATCTCGCGCATCTCGCTCAGCAAGCGCGCCAACTACGCATACGGCATCTTCCACTTCGCCGGCAACCGCTACGACCTGACCGACCCCGACCTGTTTTTCTACGAGCGCGCGTTCGGCGGCTACTTTGCGCTCAGCTATCCTCTCTCGCTGTTCAAGCGTATCGAAGCGAGCCTCACCGTCAGCAACTCGGATAAGGATATTTTCTTGGGAACCGTTCCGCGGAAGGCTCTTCTGACCTCCAGCCAGATTTCGTTCGTGTGGGACAACTCGCTCTGGGGTCCCAGCGGCCCCTTAGACGGCAACCGGATGAAGCTCACGCTCGCCTATACCACGGACATCCAGTACTCCAACGTCAGTTACTACACCATCATTGCCGACTACCGAAAGTACTGGCGGCTGTCGACCCGCAGCGCGTTTGCCTCGCGTTTCAACTTCTGGTACAACGAAGGCAAGGAAGCGCGGCGGTTCTTCATGGGCGGGAGCTGGGATTTACGCGGCTGGCGGCGCTGGTCGATTCGCGGAGAAAAAATTTGGATCACGAGCCACGAGCTGCGCTTTCCCTTCATCGACCAGCTCGGCATTCGCTTCCCCTTCGGCGGCATTTCGTTCGGAGCGATCCGGGGAGCGATCTTTGCAGACTTCGGCGGTGCATGGGATGATAAGTACAAAGACACGAAAGGGAGCGTCGGGACCGGCGTGCGCATCAACCTCGGCGGCGTGCTCGTGCTGCGCTACGACATCGGCAAGCGGATTGAGAACAACATGAGCAAATTCCAGACCGGCATCTTCCACCAGTTCTTCTTCGGGTGGGATTTTTAATACTGAGGACCACATGAAACCCAAACTCATCCTTACACTCAGCTCCATTATTTATTTTCTTCGCGGGTTCGGTCTTGTCTTTGCCACGGCACAACTCTACGGCATGTAGGGCATCACGCTCGATGCGATCGGTGAATGGAATGGGCATTTCCTCGGCGGCATACTCCTCGGCATCGGCGTTCTGAACTGGCTCGCCAGGAATCTACCGGACGAGGAAGCGCTGAGAAAAATCCTGATCGCGAACCTTATTCTCGACAGCCTCGCTTTCCTCTTCTCGTTGAAGGGGACGATTGACGGACTCTTCGGCTCTGCCGGCTGGGCTCCGACAATACAACATGCGATCTTTCTGGTTTTGTTTGGACTCCTTGTGCTCAGGAAAAGAACTGCCCCCGAGCAAATGGGTAAGACCAAATAGTTTCAACCTGACGCTTTACCATGGGAAAACTCGTCACCGCTTTCCGCTCTCTTTTGTACGGCACCGGCTTTGCTTTCCTCTGGGGTTGGCTAGCTCTCGGAACGCGCCGCTATGATACAGAGTATCATCTGATACTCCCCGCGGAGACTTCGACGCTTGGCGTTGTCGTCATGGTGATCGGCGGGGTCGTAGTTCTCTCCTGCCTCTCATCGTTCGTGGTTCGAGGCGAAGGAACTCCCGCTCCGTTCGACGCGCCACGAAAGCTCGTCGTTCGTGGCTTGTATCGGTACCTCCGCAACCCGATGTATCTCGGCGCGTTCATCGTGTTAATCGGATTTGGACTGTACCATGCTTCCCCCTCGATGATGCTCTTCTCTATTGTATTCTTGGCGATTGCCCACCTCTTTGTTCTGTTCGTCGAAGAACCGATGCTGGAGAACCGTTTCAGTCAGATGTATCGTGACTATAAAAACACGGTCCATCGTTGGCTTCCCAAAGTCCCGTCCGGCAGCTCAGGGGCGGTCTAACGTGTGTCCGATCTGTCTTGCACTTCAACAGCCTCTCGCGTATTTTGTCCCTCCCGAGTGACACAATCTCCTCATTCATCGTTATTAAATCAAAGAGGGTAAACCCCCGATGAAAACTGAGCTCAGGTACGGAGTCTTTTTTGCTCTCGACGCCGCAGTAAAAGATCTAACCGCAGACAGCGCAACGTTGCGCAGAGAACAAGGGGAATCGAGAATATGAATTCTGTTTTTGTCCGTGCTCTCTGTGAACTCTGTGGTTCCGCCCTTTAAGAAAAACAGGTGCTACCGTGAAGAAGCAGTTCAGAGTCTACCGCTTGTTTTCTGCGCCAGGTTTATTGCACACTTAGACGAACACAAATCCGCATGAGATCTTCGCTGTTCTTTCTGTTGATTGCGACGCTCGGCAACCATCGGGCGAGCGACGACAAGCCATCGTTAGCGGCCCTGTGCGAAGAGAGCAATTCCCTCATCGCGAAAATCCGGGACAAAGTGATTGATCCGGAAGAGGCGGTCGCGGAGTTCAAAGCGCTCGTGCCGCAACTTCGAGAGTACTACTATCGAAGCGGCGGGAAGGACTTTTCGAAGTCGCAATGGGTGTTTCCGCTCCAGGGGTACGATTTCCAATCGATCGGCAGAATGAACGGCGACGGGTACATCCCCTCACGGTACAATTTCTTCGACGGCAACCGGCACAGCGGACATCCTGCGCACGATATTTTTGTTTTTGACCTCAACAGAGATTGCCGGGACGACGTCACGAAGCAGCCGGTGAACGTTCTATCGTTAACTGGCGGAGTCATGATTGCCGCGGAGAAACAGTGGGAAGACACCAGTACGAAACGTGGAGGAAACTACGTCTGGGTGTACGACCCGGCCAGCAAAAGCTTTCTCTATTACGCGCATAACAACGACGTATTGGTGAAGCCGGGCAACGTTGTCCAACCCGGAGAGGTTCTTGCGGCGGTCGGGAGAACGGGACTCAATGCGGCCAGGCGTCGCTCTCCCACGCATCTCCACATCATGCGCGTGGAGCTGGACAGCACGAATTATCCCCGCCCGAAGAATCTGTACCGGGATTTGCTGAAGGCGAAAGTCATCAAGAACGAGTAACTTGCTCGGGGAAGTCACGAACCACTTCGTGACCTCGTCGCAGCTGCTGTCACGGTAGGAACCATGACGGCCGGGTATAACGCGGAGATGCGGGGTGCGCAGAGGATCGCAAGAGTATGTTGAGAATCTCAGTGGTTCTTGGTGAGTACTGCGTGTCCGCGTTGAAAATACAGTTTTATTCACAAGGAGAACCCCATGCACACCTTCAAAAATGCGGTCAGTTGGTTTGAGATTCCCGCAAAAGATCTCCAGCGCGCGAAAGCATTCTACGAAGTGATCTTCAAGACGAAACTCGGGGAAATGGTTCTCGCCAACAATCTAAAGATGGCACTCTTCCCCACGGAGACCGGAACCGTTGGCGGAGCGTTGTGCGAGCATCACGAGTTCTACCATCCCGGCCACGAAGGACCGCTCGTGTACCTCAACGGCAGTCCAGATTTACAGAAGGTGCTCGACCGCGTGGAGGCGCATGGCGGCAAAGTGATTGTTCCCAAGAGACAGATCAGCGACGACTACGGCTTCATGGCGGTGTTCGAGGACTGCGAGGGGAACCGGATCGCGCTGCATTCGAAGGCGTAAAGAAAAACACCCCAGCTCCTCGAACTATGGAAAGAAGTCGACGCGGCGCTGGAGCGGATCGAGAGCGGCAGCTACGGGATTTGCGAAGTCTGCGACGATACGATCGATGACATACAGATCATTCTTCAAAAGAAAGCCAAAAACGTCGATGTTTCTGCATTCATATCGACTCGGGCACACAGAAAGAGCGTTTCTTTTTCAATCTCTCTTTATTACCTTTCGTTTGGTATTATCCGGCAAATGATATTGCACAACGCGATGAACTCAGGCCTCCGAATCGTTCCAATACTCTTTCTTCTACTGATTCCAGGCTGTTCAGGCCTTCGGATCGAGCGCTCCTTCCGGCCAGGTCCGAACGATTGGACGCTCGCCGGCGGATCAGCTGCACGCTCCAACGCGGCGACCGTTTCTCTTAAGCCGCCGTTGGAAGAAGTGTGGGAATACAATGCGCTCGCCGGTATCACAGCAACTCCGCTCGTGCGGGACAGCATGATGGTCGTTGTGACGCTCAACGGCGAACTGCAGGTCGTGAACGTGCAGAACGGCAAGCGCATGGGCTACGTGGTGCTCGAATCCGCGATCGCCGGAACACCCGCGCTCGACGGTAGTGCAGTGATCATCCCTGTCGCCGGCGGTAATGAAACCATCGTCTCGCTCTCACTCCGCAACTCCGAACGCAACTGGAAAGCAAATGTCGGCCCCATCGAATCGTCTCTGCTGTTGGACGACGACCATGTCTATCTCACAACGATGCAAGGCTTTGCCTACTGCCTCAAGAAAAATGATGGTAAAGAGGTCTGGAAATTCGCCACAGGCACCGAGGAGCTTCGAAAACCGGTCCGCTCTTCGCCGGCGACCGACGGCCAGGACGTCTTCTTCGGCTGCGACGACGGTTTCGTGTATGCGCTGGACAGAACTACGGGCGCGCTTCGATGGAAGTACAACACCGGTGCTCCGGTGTTCGCTTCGCCTATCGTTGCCGGGCAGAGTGTGTTGGTCGGGACGCTCGGCGGCATCCTCTATAATATAAAGACATCGACCGGCGCCGTACAGTGGAAGTTCGATGCAGGCTCACCGATCTACGGCAACGCGGCAACGGGATCGGGCAGAGTTTTCTTCGGCTCATCCGACGGCAACGGTCATGCGCTCGATCTCAGCACAGGAGCCAGACTCTGGAGATTCTCCACCCGCAGCGTCATCAATTCTCCGCCTTTGATCTCTGGTGATCTCCTCTACTGGGGCTCTATGGACCGGACATTGTACGCTCTTGACGCACAGTCGGGAAGAGAGCTGTGGAACTACAGCGCCCTCGGCCGCATCAAAGTCCCGCCCGTTCTGTGGGGCAATTTGCTTTTGGTGACTTCGGAAGATAAATTTATCGTTGCACTGAAGCCGACTTCATGAAACGCACATCGTTCATCGTATTCTCCCTGTCGCTTGCCGCTGTCTGTTCTGCTCAGAACGGATGGCTCACGGTGGAGAGCAAACCGTCGGGAGCTGCGGTCTATATCGACTCGATGCTCGTTGGGACAACGCCGCTGCAGAGACACGAAGTTCGCACGGGCAAGCATGACTTGCGAGTGGTCTATCCTCGCGCGACGAGTTGGATGGCCGTCTCGAAACAGCAAACGATTGAGTTGACGGAGCAAGAAGTGCGCTATGCATTCGAGCTCGGTTCGGTTCTTGCGTTGAATTCAAGGCCCGGCGGCGCGACAGTGTTTCTGCAAAACCGGGAGCTGGGAACAACACCGCTCTTTTATCGGGCTTCCGACCCGCTGAAGGGAACGCTTCTCATCAGAAAAGAGGGCTACGAACCGGCGGCAATTCCTCTCGCTCCCGACAATCCCATCCCACCACGCATCGAACTCAGGCCGCTCAACACCGATGGCGGCGGTTCACTCCCGGATGTTCTCCCACAGGAATACCACAATGGTTCATCCCCTCGGTGGATGAGCTACGCCGCCGCATCGACGATGATCCTTTCGGGCGTGCTCTCGGCATACTGGAAAGACCAAGCGAACCACGACTTCGATCGGTACAACGCCACCAAGGACCCCGCACTACTTGCGTCAACCAGGCGACTCGATAACCGCTCCGGTGTCGCCATCACGATCTCGCATCTCAGCTTCGCATTCCTGGCGTATCTGTTCCTCTCCGACTAGGCTCCAAGAAGAGGAAACCGAACAATGAGAAAACGACATCACGTTCTCGTCGTATCCTTCATTTGAGCGTTCGGCACCACACAGCGGAAAACCACAGAATCGCCGCTCAGGCATACAGACAAAAATGTCTGATAAACTGTTGCAATGGCGACAAAAATATCGATGCTGTTCCCCGCTTTTTCTGCTCTTGACTTTGTCCAAACATTCTGCAAATTGACGCGCGAGAATCAACGCGGCGTGAGCTCTATGGCACTGCATTTTCTTTTCATCGACTTCAACGCCTACTTCGCCTCCGTCGAACAGCAAGACCGGCCGGAGCTGCGCGGCAAACCGGTCGTCGTTGCACCGATGCTGACCGATTCGACGTGCGCCATCGCCGCAAGCTACGAGGCGAAACGCTACGGCATCAAAACCGGCATGGGCATCGGCGAAGCGAAGCTCCTCTGCCCGGAGCTCCGGGTAGTCGAAGCGCGCCACCACCTCTATATCGACTACCACCATCGCCTCGTCGAAACGGTCGAGTCCTGCATCCCCGTCCATAGCATCCTCTCCATTGACGAGATGGCGTGCGAATTGACCGGCAGCCAGCGGCAGTGCGAAAAAGCCACGGCACTCGCCCACCAGATCAAAGAGACGATTGCGCGGCGCGTCGGCAGCGAGCTTCGCAGCTCCATCGGCATCGCCCCGAACCTCTTCCTCTCCAAGACCGCCTCCGACATGCAAAAACCGAACGGCCTCGTGGTCATTGAACAGAGGGATTTGCCGGACTGTCTCTTCCGACTTGAGTTGGAAGATCTTACGGGAGTTGGACCGCGCATGAAGCGGCGCTTAGAGCGACACGGCATTCACACCGTACAGGAGATCTGCGCTGCCAACAAGGCGCTGCTGCGGAAAGTATGGGGCGGCATCGAAGGCGATCGGATGTACGCCCGGTTGCGCGGTGAAGCGGTCTCCACGCCGCCGACGCAACGATCCACGGTCGGCCACTCGCACGTGCTGCCGCCGAACCTGCGCACCGAAGAATCTGCATACGCCGTCCTGAATCGCCTTGTACAGAAAGCCTCGATGCGGCTGCGCGCGGAGCACTACCGGGCAGGCGCACTGCACGTGAGCATACAGTACCTTGACAACAAATACTGGAGCGATGGGATGACCTTCGACTACACGCAGGATACCTTGCGCTTCCTCAGAGCGCTGACGGGGCTGTGGAACCGCAAGCCACGCATCACGGCTCGTCCGCTGAGAGTTGGCATCGCACTCTTCAACCTCAGGAAAGAGGAGAACTGCAGCCCGTCGCTGTTCGACGACGAGAAGAAATCCAATGCGCTCAACAACGTCATCGACACACTGAACACCCGCTACGGCAAGAACACGATCTACTTCGGTGCAGCTCATTCGGCCCGCGATGCCGCCCCGACGCGCATCGCGTTCACACACATCCCGGACAACGTCGAACAAACAGCCTAGTGGACTGCTGAAAAAATCTATTTTGGGTTACGAGTGCGAAACAAAATCTGCTGTTGTACGTCTAAGTGGA
>CAYJSZ010000060.1:0-14843 GCA_964372545.1 uncultured Ignavibacteriaceae bacterium | reverse complement strand
GCCTTCGCTTGCTCCAGCAGATCCGCGATGAAGCGCATCGTTTTGCCATCACCTACCACCGCAAAGTGCGGACGAAGCGGATATTACAGACCGAGCTTGACCTTGTCGAGGGCGTAGGGAAAAAGCGCGCGAAGGAATTACTCGAGGCGTTTGGATCCGTGCAGGGCGTGAAGTTCGCGACCGAGGAGCAGCTCGCGGAGATCGTCGGGCCAAAAGTTGCTCAAAAGATCAAAGATCATTTTTCTGAATCAGAAGAAATCCCTCCCCCCTAACCCACGTTCATTTGTTTTCGGCCAGCATTGCTCTCACTTGTTGCGCTTGAGGGGCCTCGGGCGCAAGCTCCAGGAATCGCCGCCAGTAGAATCCCATTTTCTCCGAGTCGTTTGCCATCTTGTAACATAATCCTGCGTTCAGGAATGCCTCGGGAACGGTCGGATCTTTTGCCAGGGCATCGAGGAACATGGGCAAGGCATCACTGCAATTGTTCTTCTGCTGAAAGAGGATCACACCAAGATTATTGACGAGTTTGCCGGAATTCGGATAAAGCTCCAACGCCTTCTGGGTAAGCTGAAGGCCATCAGTGAGCCGTTGTTGTTGGATGTACAGTTTGCCCAGATCGACGTACGCGTCTTCCTTGTTTAATCCTAAGTGAAGAGCGTTCTCCCATGCGCGTATTTCTCCGTCAACGTTCTTGGTGCGTTTATGCAGATTAGCCAGGCTGACCCAAATCCTCGTGTTCGTAGAGTCGAGCATGAGAAACTTCCGAAAGTACTCCTCAGCGCGAACATAGTCCTGCTGATTGCGGTAAAAGATGGCAAGTTCCTCGGAGGCGTTGCACAATGCCCCTTTGCTCCACAACCGTCGGTCTTGAAGCGAGAGATGCCTGGCGAGCGACCGGTCTGCGTCGGCGTTGAGAACAATCCAGAACGCCGTATGCACGATCGTTACCCCTAGAATCGTAAGCAACACTGGACGCGTCGATGGGCGTTGCTCGGTATCTCGAAACCATAGCATGCACGCGAGGAGAACGGATGGTATAACAAACGGGCTCAGCAAATCCCAATCCCGGCTCATTCCGAGATCAGGATTGACGATGAACATGAAACCCAGACTAGAGATGGTTGTGAGGCCGACGAAGAGCCAGTCGGCATTGTTCCACAGTTCTTGCTTCCACCTGTAACTCAATCCGAGAATGATGAGAAGCAAGGCAAAGGGGGAAACGAGGATATTGATATTCAGGTAGTCGATAAAGTGCCAGAGCGAGAAGAGGGGATAGGGTTGCCACATACTCGAGGTCATCGTCAGCGCGAGCGTGTGGGTTTTGTCTCCCGTCATGTTTGTCCACAGTGTGGCAGGTGTGTAGCCGCTTGCGAGTATCAGACAAGCGAAGAGAGCGGCGCTTGCGAGGACAGACGTTAGTGCCTGGCCAACATGCCGGCGACGTAAGGCGTGGTACAGCAGGAACAAGAAGGAAGGCGTCAGGCTGAGCATTCCAAGATAAAGGCTTGTTAACAGGCCAAATGCCAGGGAGGGAAACAGAAGCTGCGTTTTGCCAAGCAGGTACCGGAATGCAAGATAACAATACAGCAGGAGTCCGAATATTGCCGGCGAGTACATTTCGACATAGCCGAAGAATATTTGTGTCGTTGCCGATCCGAGGATGAACAATGCCATCATGAGCCGCTCGACCTTTTCACTTGCCAGGATTTGTACGAGACGAAGCACAACGGCTACCGACCCAAGTCCAAACAGGATGCTGACCAGTTGAAACGAACGCTCTGCTGCGGAGGGAACCTGGAGGTACGTGAGAAGATGGAAGAATCTCCAGATCAGCAAACCGGTGAAAGGCTCATTCCGGAACGCGATGACAACGTCCTCGAGCTTTACCACATTCGGCAATGTTCGCACGATGAGATAGCCGTCGCCGAGAAAGTAGAGCCGTTCACGCGCAAACCAGAAGAGCGCACCTAACAGCACGAGAACGATGTAAAGGCTTGGCGAGGAGAGGCGAAGCGAAATTGGTCGGTTCGAGATGAACTGTAGTGCTCTTGCGATAAACGATTGCCCTTTTGAGGAGAGAAAAAAGAGCATGAGGAAAAACGCCACGACGCTCCATACAGTTGGCAAGAAACCGAAGTGATGGAAACCCCACGTCGCGGCATCTGACACGATCGCTCCGTAGAGATGAAGGAGAACGATGACACCGCACATCCAGTAGAGAATCCGTCGTGGCGTGTCGTCGGTGGATTTGATTCGTGCGCGGGGAGTTTGCGTTTTCATCGATGGAAAAGTATAGGCGAGTTTAAGAGAAATATTCGCGAGAAGCAATTTCGAGCGGACGTTTGCGGACATTTCTGGCTTGTTTTCAGAAAGGCAGTTTTGTATATTGAACAGGCGTTCTCGCGCGTAGCTCAGCTGGTGCAGGGCGTAATCCTTAAACCCGCCTGTCTCAAGGCGATGCGTCACAGGGGCGATTAGCTCAGCTGGTTAGAGCGTACGGTTCACACCCGCCTGCCAGCAACGACGGGCGATTAGCTCAGTTTGGTCAGAGCGCACGGTTCACATCCGTGAGGTCATAGGTTCAAGTCCTATATCGCCCACGAACTTGGCGGGCAAGTCCGTGAGGTCATAGGTTCGATTCCTACATCGCCCACAGCTTGGCGGGCATGCGCGCAAGGGCACCGGCTCGAATCTGGTCTCGGCCGCAGTTTCCGATTCGTTCTTTCTCAACGTTCCTTTAATTCCTGTCCGGTGAGGCAGGAAAGGAAGTATCAAAAATCGAAACAACATGTTTTGGTTTTTCAATGTTGAACCCTGATTTTCTTTTGCCTCCTTTCCTGTACGTTGGGACTGGAGGCAATGTTGTTTTATGGAGCATGGATGAAAAAAACAAGAGTAATGGACGGTGTGGGATTCCAGAGAACTGTGAATCGTCTTGCACACGAAGTGGTTGAAAAGAATAAAGGTGCGGAGGGGCTTGCGATTGTAGGGATACGTACGCGGGGAGACTACCTGGCGCGCAGGCTGGCAGAAAAGATCCGTGAAATCGAAAAGAGCAACATTGCGGTTGGAAGCCTGGATATTACGCTCTACCGGGATGACCTGCGAGGGCGGCTGGAGCAGCCGCAGCTCAAAAGCACAGATATTCTTTTTGACATCACCGGGAAAAATCTCGTGCTGGTCGATGATGTGCTGTTCACCGGAAGGACTGTCCGTTCAGCCATGAATGCGTTGATGGACATCGGTCGACCTGCGGCGATACAACTGCTTGTGCTGGTCGATCGAGGTCATCGGGAGCTGCCGATTAAAGCCGATTTTGTTGGGAAGAATGTTCCCACGTCTGCGAAACAGGAAATCCAGGTGATGATGAAAGAAGTCGACGGTGCGGACGGTGTCTACCTGAACGAGGCGGACGATGTCGGGAATGAGTCGAAGGAGGACAAATCATGAAACTCCACAGTCGCCATCTGCTTGGCCTCGATGGAATGCCGAAGGAAGATATCCAACTCATCTTGGATACGGCCGTGTCCTTCAAAGAAGTGTTGGAACGACCGATCAAAAAGGTTCCACCGCTGCAAGGAAAGACCGTTGCAAACATGTTTTTTGAAACATCGACTCGCACCCGAATTTCGTTTGAGCTTGCGGAACGCAGGCTCTCAGCCGACGTCGTGAGCTTTACCACATCCGGGAGTAGTGTTGCGAAGGGTGAGACACTGAAAGACACCGCACGGAATATTGAAGCGATGAAGATCGACATGGTCGTCATTCGTCACTCGGCGCCCGGAGCAGCACATTTCTTGAGTCACGTAGTTCAAGCGAACGTCATTAACGCGGGAGATGGATCTCATGAGCACCCAACTCAGGCTTTGCTGGATATGTTTACGATGAGAGAAAAACACGGGTCGTTGGAAGGGCTCCGGATATGTATCGTCGGCGATATTGCGCATAGTAGAGTAGCAAGGTCGAATATTTTCGGTTTGAAAACGATGGGGGCGGAGGTTTCTGTCTGTGGCCCGACGACGTTAATGCCGCGAAACGTGGAACGACTCGGCGTAAGCGTTTACCACAGACTGGAGGATGTGATTCCTCGCGTCGACGTGTTAAACGTCCTCCGCATACAACTTGAGCGACAACAGCGCGGACTGTTCCCGTCGTTGCGCGAGTACCGCCGTTACTTTGGCGTTACGAGAGAAAAAATGGTACACGCGAAAAAACCGATCACGATCATGCACCCTGGTCCGATCAACCGTGACGTCGAACTCTCGGCCGACCTCGCAGATGGCGAGCAGTCGGTCATTCTTCAACAGGTGACGAATGGCGTCGCCGTGCGGATGGCCGTCCTCTATCTTTTAGGAATTTCCAATTGAAAGGAACACCATGAAGCTGCATTTGAAAGGTGGACGACTACTCGACCCTGTTTCCGGAAAGGACGAATCGCTCGACATGCTGATCGTCGACGGGCGGATTGAGCGAATGGGGAAATCACTCTCTGCCGACCGATCGTTTCAGGAAGTTGATCTCAGGAACAAGGTCATTGCACCGGGATTTACCGACATGCATGTGCATTTGCGGGAGCCGGGCTTTGAGCACAAGGAAACAATCGAGACCGGCTGCGCGGCTGCCGCTGCGGGAGGCTTTACGGCAGTCTGTTGTATGCCAAACACAAATCCTTGCATTGATGAGGAATCCGTGGCGCGCTACGTCCGGGAGAAAGGGAAATCCGTGTGCGATGGCATCGTCGAGGTTTATCCCATCGCGGCGGCAACGAAAGGGCGATTGGGCGTAGAGCTTTCGCCGATGGCCGAGCTGGTACAGGCGGGCGCCGTCGCTTTTACCGATGACGGCAGCCCGATCATGAGTGCGGAAGTCATGCGGCGAGCGCTCGAGTATTCTTCGATGTATGGAACGCCCATTATTCAGCACGCGGAAGATTCTACTTTGTCGCACGGCGGATGCATGAATGAAGGATTCAGTTCCACAAGGCTCGGCATGCCGGGCATTCCCACAATTGCCGAAGTGCTGATGGTGGAGAGAGATCTGACGCTTCTGCGGTATGTTTCTCAAGCACGGTACCACGTTGCGCACATCAGCACGGGCGACGCCGTTGACCGCGTGCGCAACGCAAAGCAAGCGAAGTTACAGGTCACCTGCGAAGTTACGCCCCATCATTTCACTCTCACCGATGAAGCCGTGGAGACATTTGATACGAACACAAAGATGAACCCTCCACTGCGAACTCGAGAAGATGTCGTGGCGATGAAAGAGGCACTTCGGGATGGAACCATCGATGTCATCGCAACCGACCATGCTCCACACACCATCGATGAAAAAGAGGTAGAGTACACCGTTGCTCCCTTCGGCATCGTCGGTATGGAGACAGCGGTTGGACTCTCGATCACAGAACTCGTCAACCATAACATACTCTCTCTGTACCAGCTTGTTGAAAAGCTTTCAACGAACCCACGGCGGATTCTCTCTCTCCCCCACATCACGATTGCCGATGGTGAGCTGGCAAACCTGACCCTTCTCGACCCATCGGCCGAGTGGGTTGTAGATATTCGTTCGTTTCATTCAAAATCAAAAAACTCACCGTTCCATGGTAAAGTGCTGCAAGGACGAGCGGTCGGAATCATCAACAATGGTAAAGCTCGTCTGAGTATTGTATGAAATGAGATCTCGTCCAGTATTCTGAACGAATGCTTTGAGAATTGAACATCGCACATTCGTCCTTTCAGCAAATCCCCAACAATGAACTAAGTTTTTCTCTGGCACAGCCTTTGGAGCCTTGTTGACAGTCTCCAAACATTTTGCGGGAGTCCTATGAAATCATTTTTGGCAATACTTTTCACCGGTGTTCTATTTTTTGGTTGCGAACCTATTAACGACGTCGATCGTACGCCACCTGCCGCGCCCCGGGGAATACGAACAGTGTCTCTGGAAAATTCGGTCGAGATTAGTTGGCTTGCGAACACCGAGCCGGATGTTGCGGGCTACAAGATCTGGGTGAGTGACCGGTACGATGGCCGGTATCAATTAATAGGGAAGACGGTAGATACTCGATTTGTCGATCGCGATGCAAAAAACGGTATAACATCCTACTATGCTCTCAGCGCGTATGATGTGGATGGAAATGAGAGTGATTTAAGTACCGACGTGGTCTACGATACTCCGCGGCCGGAGGGGTTTGGAGTTCGGTTGTCGAATTACCGTATCGCCCCAACAAGTTCAGGCTACGATTTCTCTACGTACTCTGTTGTCCGATATGATCATGAGTTTACCGACATTTTCTTTGAAAACTTCAACGGGCGCTTCTATTTGAATGTATGGAATGATACAGACATCCAGGATATGGGCTACACGAAGAATCTCGATGAGATATCCGTCGCTCCAACGCAAGGGTGGGCGCCTTCAAAATCGGCGGAAGCGATTGTGGGCCACACGTACGTTGTCTGGACATGGGACGATCATTACGCAAAAGTGCGAGTCAAAGAAGTCAGTACCGCCCAAGTAGTGTTTGATTGGGCGTACCAAACCGCCAAAGGTAATCCCGAATTGAAACGATTGCCGGCTGATGGCAAGCGTTCACTGCAGATGAGGGATGCAGCCGTTCTGCGGCGTTAATCAGAGAAGAATCCAATAGAAAGGCGGCATGACTCCCCGAAGAAGCATGAGTGAAGATACATCAAGGAGCATGTCGCCTGTGTTGTTGTCTTCCTGAGTGTTTGACTTTTCAAACGATTTCTGATACTTTAACCTGTAGATGACATTCCGATTGCTTGTCATATGTTTTTGCTTGGTAACAGAAGCACATGCACAGATTCCGGCATCGAGATTTGACAAGAACATCGTTCGTGAGCGAGCTCAGGCGAACTCTGTCGATCTGCGTGGAGATGTGTTGAGTGCAGCGTTTCAAAGGCTCGAAAAGAATCTCGCGGAAGGCACAGTGCAATCTTTCGAAGGGTTCATCGGACCGCAGATATTCATGAGTATCAGCGGCGGTGAATACGGGTATTTCTCCTCCAATCAAGCGGTCTCGTTGCTTCAGAGCTATTTTGTGCAGCGGTCGCCGGTATCGTTCAAGTTTTCGACCGTCAACCATCGGGCTCCGTTGCCATACGCTATCGGACGGTTGACCTACTTGTATCGAGGCACGAGAGAGACGGCACAAATCTACATCGCACTCAAACAGATTGATTCCCAGTGGGTAGTAGCTCAAGTTAACATTTACTGAACCCGGAATGGATTTTCAACAGAGTTCAACTCGGCGCTTTACACGCCCCTTGATGTGGGGCTTTTTTGTTTTGACCATGGCAGGTGTCCTGTTGCTTGGAGTACGTGCCTTCTGGGAAACCTCCGCCCGAACAAATTGGCCCGAAATCCAGAAAGGCAGAGAACGGCAAATCAGGCAAATCATTGGCTCGGCGTTCTACGAAAAAATCAGAGGGCTGCTTGATCTTGCGATAGAAGTGCGGTCAGACAGGGGCCTTCTGGAAAATCTTTCTGTTCATTCTCCGGAAGATGGTATTCGAGCATTCGAGCGGCTCGAGGAACACCGACCTTCGCAAGACCTCAGCATCGATATCGTTGATGCTGCCGGGAATGTCGTCCTGTGGACTGGAAAGAGCGGTAACAGAAATGGGTGGGCCGAGCATCCCGAGATTCGCGATACGCTGGTCGTGCTCACCAAATCAAACCTCCATACCGTTCTTTCCGTTGCAGTCGGTATTCCCGAAAAGTTCGTCTCTGTCGTTGTGAGTCGCTCGCTGGAGGTCAATTATCCTCTTTCCAATCGATTCGTCTCGCCCTCAAGTTTTGCAAAGCAGCTTTCCGAACAGCTCGGTCTCAATGTACAGTTGGTATTGGACACTTCGGTTGTGAGTGTCGACAATCTGGTCTATCGCGTTCCACTCAGAGATTTCAGGGGCAACTCAATTGGGGCAGTTGCCGTTGCCGTGCCGACCGTGGAAAGCGAAATCCTGGTTGTTGAGACACAGATCATGAACATCCTGAGCGCAGTCGCTGGGACTGCTTTACTTATTCTTGTCATGCTCTTAGCGATGCACCTGAGTTCGCGAACAGATCCCTACGTCCAAGCAGTGCTACTTTCCTTTGTCTTGTGGGGGCTGCGGTATGGATGGCTCTTTCTCGAATTCCCGCGGCGTCTCATCGGTGGAAGCCTCTTCGATCCTGTATTCTATGGCACACCCTTTGGCTATGGCCTCACAAGTTCGATCGGTGAAACGCTTCTCACGGTCGGAACGCTCTGCGTCAACGCGGTCCTTGTGAGTAGCCTGTTGATCCGATGGCATAGTGCGTCGGTGGCCTCAAAACGGTCAAACCATCATCCGGTGTATGTTGCCTTCACTGTTCCGCTGGCAGCGTTCGTCTTGTGGATGACGCATGGCTTCGGAGAAGCGATGCGCAGCTTCGTGTTTGATTCGACACTTCAGTTTCACGACCCAGCGCTTCTGTTTCCCCCGCCGTTAGCAGTCATGATGCACGTCAACATTGCCTTGCTCACGTTTTCTTACTTCTCGCTGGTGGTCGCTCTTGTCGTGTTGATAGTCCACTCGGTCGTTGTTTCATTCCGCCGTACTCTGTCATTCGGGGTAAGCATCGTTATTGCAGTGGGCATACTCTGCTTCATGTGGATCATTCTCCAATTTCTTCCGCTCACGCCAAAGTTTCCGGCCTATTATCCGCTTCTCGCCATCTTCGCCGGAAGTAGTACCGTTTGGTGGTTGCATCGATCTTCGGATGCCGGAGCCTCTCTGCCTGGCCTTGTCAGAAAGAAGTTTGTTTGGCTTATGGCCCTGACGCTGATGCTGTCGCTTCCGTTGCTCGACAGCAAGCTCCATCAGAAAGACCGAGAACATCTTCAACTCCTTGCAGATGAGCTCTTACGACCGGTCGATTCCTGGCTGTCGTTTGTGATTCAGGAGGGGTTGCGCGTGGCAACAAGCTCACGCGACCTTGTCACGAGTGGGTTGCCGGAATCTCAGGAGCGCCGCAGTGATGTTGCGTTCGCATTGTGGTCTCAGGCGCTCTTGGGGAGGGAAGGATACAATTCGGCGATTGTTCTGTATGATGTGGCCGGGAATGAAATCAGTCGGTTCGTCGTCGGGATGACGTCGTTCGAGCAAACGGAAATGTTACGAGCGATGTTCAACGCTGAGGAAGAAATGCTACAAGTCGTTGAACGGAAGGTGCCGGGAGGAGCCGTGAAATACTATGGCGCATGGAGTACGATCCGGGATACCACAAATCAGCAGAAAGGGTTTGCGGCCGTCATGCTCGGAGCGAGTCAAGATGCATTGTTCCGCGGTGAAGCGCCAGAGCCGTTGCGGGCGGTTGCCGGTAAACGGTTTGAACGACACTTTCGTCAATTGACGGTTTCGGAATTTCACGATGGCGTGCTTTCAACAACGAACAACACGAACTTCTATCGCGGAATGCCCCTTCCCCAGGAGGTCATCCGGGCACTGAGGAATTCACCAAATCGGTTTTTCTGGAGTGAGGAAATTGTCGGAGGTCGAGAGTATGAGTTTCTTTATGTTCGGGATGACAATCGACAGAATTCTGTACTCGCATTGACGCTGGAGGCGTTGGATGTCCGATGGCACATGTTCAACGTCGTCAAAGTCGTAATGATTTATGCCGGGGTCGTTCTGGTTGTTCTTCTCGTACAATTCGGGATGCACCGGAGAACACGCGAGGCCACAGGGTTTGGATTCCGTACACGGTTGATCGTGGCATTCGCATTCTTAACCATCCTGCCGTTGTTCTTCATCGGCTACTACAACAGGGAATTGGCAACGGAGCGGCTGGAATCAACTGTCAACCGGCGGCTGGCCGAAGATTTAACCTTGCTGGAGCGACGGATGATCCAGACGTTCAACGATGAAGAGGACTTTCTGCATGGAATGAACGACGATTATTGTGAGACTCTTTCGTCGGAATACGGCATCGACTTCAGTGTGTATCGCGGTTCCCAGCTGAAGGCCAGCAGCAGGCCGGAACTGTATCATGCGGCAATATTGGATCCACGGCTCGTTGGAAAGGCGTATGCACAAGCGGTGTTGGTGGGGAGGAGTTATTTCCAGGATATCGAACAGGTTGGAGAGGTACGATACGCCGTTGGCTATAAACCTCTCTTGATAGGAGATCATATTGTCGGGGTTATCGCTGTTCCGGCATTGTATCGCCAACAGGAAATCGACGAAGAGCTTGCGCGTCGAAATGCTTATACCGTTGGCACGTATGCCGTTATCCTCGTCGTGGTGATCGTCGGGGGATTTGTCATCGCGAATCGCTTGTCCCGTCCGCTTCGGCAGCTCACGGAGGCCTCGCGCAAGGTCGGTCACGGCGATTTGAACGTAGAAGTGAAGCCGTTGTCGAATGATGAAATCGGCGAACTCATGAACTCATTCAATGAGATGGTGAAAGAACTACGGCAGAGCCGGTCACAGATTGCTCGTGCAGAACGGGAGCTTGCCTGGAAAGAAATGGCCAAACAGGTCGCGCATGAGATCAAAAATCCGTTGACGCCGATGAAGCTCTCGATGCAGCATCTCCGAACAGCGTTCAAAGACCGGGTTCCCGACTTAGAGGCGCTGGTCGAACGCGTGACTCAGACGGTCATCGAGCAAATCGAGGTGCTCTCGCGCATTGCCTCGGAGTTTTCGAATTTTGCCCGCATGCCTGAGCGTAAGTTCGAGCGTGTCGATGTGCACCGGCTACTGTCGGAGTCTATCAGCCTCTTCCAGGAGATTCGCGGCATTGAATTTCGTGCAAAATTTTCGGATACTACTCCAACGTTGGTTGCAGACAGTGATGAATTGCGAAGAGTGTTCATCAATCTTCTCCGCAACAGCGTACAGGCGATGGAACAGGGGGGTACAATCTCCGTTGAAACTTCCATCGAGGGCCATCGCTGTATCATTCGTTTTGTCGATACCGGCCCGGGCATACCCAAGAGCATCCAGCAAAAGGTTTTTGAACCGAATTTCTCCACGAAGACTGATGGAACGGGCCTGGGATTGGCGATTTGCCGAAAGATCGTGGAAGACCTCAATGGCACCATTGAGCTCGAGAGTGAAGAAAGAAAGGGTTCGACGTTTACCGTGAAGATTCCGTTACAACCCATAGCGAATGACTGACATTATAACTTCCGAAAAGCTTTCATCGCACAGCGCTATCCGCTTCGCTATGAGCACCCGTCGCGGTGGCGTCAGCCCGGAGCCGTACTGCATGAACTTGAGTTATACCGTGGGTGATCATCCGGAGCGGGTGGCAGCAAACAGGAGAATGTTCTTCGGGATGTTGGGCGTCCAGGAAAATCGTCTTGCACAGCCCCTTCAGTCGCATTCCGCGAAGATCCTGAAGGTTGAAACGGGAGGCCGCTACCCCTCTTGTGATGGTCTGATGACTTCTCAGCCGGACCTTTGGCTCGCCGTATCGATAGCGGACTGCGTACCGGTTGTCCTGGTCGATCCGCAAAAGGAGATTGTCGCAGCCCTCCATGCAGGCTGGCGGGGGACGTTACAAAGAATTGTTGAGAAAGGAGTCCAGCAGATGGTTCGCGACTTTGGAACCGAACCTGCAGACATCATCGCGTATATCGGGCCGTCCGCGGGCGTCTGCTGCTATGAGGTAGGTCCAGAAGTGGCCGATCAATTCACAGAGGGCGTCACGGTGCGAAACAATGGTTCCATTCATCTTAATCTCAAGAAGGAAAACGAAAACCAGTTGCTGCAACGGGGTGTCCTGCAGCAACACATCGAAGTGTCCCGGCACTGTACTATCTGCACGCCGAGTCTTTTTCATTCTTATCGCCGTGACAAAGAGCGATCGGGAAGAATGTTGGCAGTAGTCGGGCTGGCTTCTCCACAGTGAGGGCATTATGTGTGGTATTGTCGGATACATAGGGAAAAAAGAAACGCTTCCTCTGCTGCTCGAGGGGATGAAGCGAATGGAATACAGAGGATACGATTCCGCCGGAATCGCGTTGATCAGCGACGGGAAACTGGTCATCAAGAAGAAAGCGGGTAAGGTCGCGGAGTTGGAAACGCTCTGGAAGTCTAATGGAGTTTCGGCCACAATCGGTATGGGCCATACTCGTTGGGCAACCCACGGTGAGCCGAATGACGTTAATGCCCACCCTCATGTGGATTGTAAACAAGAGATTGCCGTCATTCACAACGGCGTCATCGAGAATTACGCTGCGATCAAGAAGATATTGAAAGCGAACGGCCACTCGTTTGTTTCGGATACCGACACGGAAGTCTTAGCCCATCTGATTGAAGAGTTCTACAAGACATCACGGAACCTCGAGCAGTCGATTCGCCGTGCGCTCCTGGATGTCCAAGGGACTTACGGTCTGGTGGTCATGAGTACGCATGAGCCCGATAAGCTGATTGTCGCCCGCAAGGGAAGTCCGATCGTGATCGGGTTTGGTGAAGAAGAGAATATCTTCGCGTCGGATGCGTCGGCGCTTATCAAACATACGCGAAAGGTTTCGTACCTCGAGGATGGAGAAATGGCTGTTGTCACGAAGGACACTGTGACGATCAAAACGCTGGATGATATTGAAATCAGAAAATCCGTCGAAGAGTTGACCTTCGAGCTTGAACAGATCGAGCGGGGCGGCTACGATCATTTCATGCTCAAAGAGATTCACGAGCAGCCGGAAACGATACGGAATGCGATGCGTGGCCGTCTCATGGTCAACGAGGGAGAAGTGAAGTTAGGCGGCCTCGAGCCTGTCATGGAGAAACTGCTCAATGCACGTCGATTGATTCTTGTCGGTTGCGGCACGTCGTGGCATGCGGGATTGGTGGGCGAATACATGCTCGAGCAGATCGCGAAAATTTCCACGGAAGTCGAGTATGCGTCGGAGTTTCGCTACCGGAATCCGGTCCTGACGAAGGACGACGTGATCTTTTTGATTAGCCAAAGCGGTGAAACCGCGGATACATTAGCAGCGTTGAGGGAGGCAAAGGCAAAAGGAGCCACTGTGCTCGGCATTGTGAATGTGGTGGGGAGTACGATCGCACGGGAGACCCACGCCGGCGTGTACATCCACGCTGGGCCAGAAATCGGTGTCGCTTCCACGAAGGCCTTCACCTCGCAACTGACAGTTCTCGCTCTTATCACGCTCATGCTTGCCCGTGCGAAGGGAATGTCTGCCAAGGAAGCGGCGGTACTGACCCGTGAGCTGGCAACGCTCCCTTCAAAGGTTGCGCAGGTGCTGGAACACACCGAGACGGTGAAGAACCTCGCCCGTGAGTTTCATGAGACGAAGAATTTCTTGTATCTCGGCCGTGGGGCGAATTTCCCGGTCGCATTAGAAGGCGCGCTGAAGCTCAAGGAGATTTCCTACATCCACGCTGAAGGTTATCCGGCTGCGGAAATGAAACACGGCCCCATTGCGCTTATCGATGAAAATATGCCGGTCGTCGTTGTGGTTCCGAAAGACGCCATCTACGACAAAGTCATGAGTAATATCCAGGAAGTTCGCGCACGCAGGGGAAGAATCATCGCTGTGGCGAATGATGACGATCGGGAAATAGAGTCGCTGGCCGAGTTCGTTCTGCGTGTTCCGCACACGTTTGGATTTTTCGGTCCCATCATCAACTGTATTCCGCTTCAACTTCTAGCATACTACATGGCTGTTGCCCGGGGAACGAACGTCGACCAGCCGCGCAACCTCGCAAAGAGTGTGACAGTCGAATAACGCCTTTGATTTCCTCGTAAATGTTCTTAATTTGGTCGACAACATTTGACCAACCGGAAAAAGGAGAGACAGTGAATCCAGACTTGCGATTTAAGCAGACGGACTGGGCGTTGATTTTGGGATCTTCGAGCGGCTTTGGAGGAGCGACCGCAATTGAGCTGGCAAAACACGGCATGAATATCTGCGGGGTACATTTTGACCGTGCCGCAACCATGTCGCTCGTGGAGCAGGTCAAGAAAGAGATTGCTGGAACGGGCGTACAGATGCTGTTTTTTAATGTCAACGCCGCAGATCCCTCCAAGCGCAACGAGGTTCTCGATTCCTTACAACAAGAGCTGGCGAAGACAAAGGACGCCTACGTACGAGTCATCATGCATTCTCTGGCGTTTGGCACGTTGAAGCCGTACATCTCCGAGAAGCCAGAAGAGATGATGACGCAACAGCAGATAGAGATGACGATGGACGTGATGGGCAACTCGTTGGTCTACTGGGTTCAGGGGGCATTTACTCGGAAGCTACTCCGGAAAGGCTCGCGCATCTATGCGATGACAAGTTCTGGCGGGCGCACACAAATTCCAGATTACGGGGCAGTGTCGGCAGCAAAGGCAGCGCTCGAGTCGCACATCCGTCAACTAACGATGGAAATGGGAGCCTTTGGAATTACCGCCAATGCGATCATGGCGGGTGTCACGGATACTCCTGCATTGAGGAAAATCCCCGCCGTACAAAAGTTGATCAACACCGCGCGTGGCAAGAATCCCCAAATGCGCTTAACAACACCAGAAGACATTGCCAAGGCAATTGTGTTGATCACACATGAGTATGGTGATTTTATAGCAGGTCAAGTTGTAGCGGTGGATGGTGGCGAGGAGGTTGTCAGTTACATTGGACAAAAGAATGCGCGGGAGTTAGAGTAAACGAACTTCACCGTTGACTTTTCCTCAAAACATTGGTAGATTAGTAACGGTGCGGATGATAGTCCGCACCATTTTTTTGTGACGTGGGTGTCTTGGATTCCGCCAAAAAGCAGCGGGATCCTGAATTTCACAGTGCAGTTAGCTTCGTCCCTTCGGGACTCGCTAACATCAGTGAAATTGGGACAGGTAGC
>CAYJSZ010000059.1:0-15396 GCA_964372545.1 uncultured Ignavibacteriaceae bacterium | reverse complement strand
TTTAGTGGAAACGGCACTAGCGCTGAGGGAGGATAAGACGGTCGCCCGCCTTCAGGACGCCCCGAACATCGTTGAGCTCTTCCAGTTCTTTCACACTGACACCGTACATCTTGGCAATCTGCCAGAGCGTCTCCCCTTGTTTCACCCGGTGATGCGTAATTGCCGATCCACTTATTGACGACTTGTTTTCCGCTTGACTCGGTACTCCGGCGTATTGAGAACGGGGGCTCGTCGGTACGACTTTCGTGCGTTCTTCCGGTTCGCTGTAGATATCCAACCTCTGCCCAACCAGAATCTTGCTGCTTCGCAGGCTGTTCCACATTTTCAAGTCGCCCACGCTGATGCCGTGCTCAGTGGCTATCTTTTCGAGCGTGTCACCGCTTCGAACCGTGTATTGAACCCACCCGTTGGATTTTCTCGATTTCCCTGAGCTGGAAAACCCGCTGAACAGACCCGCTTGAACAAGCTGCTCCTGCCGAAGCGATTGTTTTTCTGCAAACGACATTTCGTTGACTCGTCTCAGTGCAGACGCCTTGGCCGGAGTCACCCAAAGAACAATTTCCTGATTCACCATCAGAGTGCTACCATACGCAATATCATTCCAGTTGCGAATGTCGCTTGCCCGCACGGCATACCACTCGGCTATGTAGCCGATGGTATCTCCTCGCTTGACGCGGTACACCAGACGTTCCTTTGCTGAAGGTGATTTCACGTTTTTCGCAGAAGCGAGACTGCTTGGGGACGATTGCCTGCGCTCCACGTATGCTTTCAACTGGCCAAAATCGATCCCTTTGACCTGTGGATCATAGTTGAACGGAATCTTCGCTTTCGCCGCCATCATGTCCCGAGGGAGCGGTATCGCCAATTGCGATCCGACGGTGAGTTTTTTCGTATTCTTGACGTTATTTACCTCGACGAGTAACTGTGTGGCAAGACCGTAACGACGCGCGATCGTTGAGATCGTCTCTCCGTTCCGTACCGTGTGGACAGCCCAGTCTCGCTTCTGTTCATCCGGTACTTTGGCATAGTTCGCAGCAAACAGATCGGCCGTGCCGATGGGGATGCGAAGTCGATACCCCGTGACTCCCGGCGGAGTACACACTTGCAGGAGCTCAGGATTCAGCTCACGCAGCGTTGCCACCTCGGTCTCCGCACACCTCGCCAGCACGCGTAAGTCCGCACAATCATTAATCGTCACCAGATCATACACAAGCGAATCTCTTAGACTTATGCCTTCGAAGCCGTATTGTTCCGGGGCCATGGCCATTCGTGCCACTGCGACGTATTCCGGGACGTAGTTTCTTGTCTGCCGAGGAAGGTGGGAACGCATCTTCCAATAGTCCGTCGAGCCGCTTCGTCGGATCGCGCCGTAGACTCTCCCTACGCCCGAATTATAGGCGGCAAGAACCACGTGCCAATCGCCGAATTCCGCAAAAAGGTCTTTCAAATGTCGCGCGGCCGCTCTGGTTGATTTCTCGAAATCTCGTCGCTCATCGTACCACCAATTTCCACGCAATCCGTAAAGAGCTCCCGTTCCTTTCATGAACTGCCACAAGCCGACCGCCTTAGCCCAGGATCGGGCGTCGGGGCGAAGGCCACTCTCGATCATAGACAAATACACTAATTCCTCGGGAGCCCCCTCTTCTCGAAATATTCTTCGCATCACGGGGAAAAACTTACCTGAGAGCTCCATCCATTTTTCGAAGTGCACGCGGCCCCGCTCGCTCATAAAAAAGGCAATGTTGCGCTCCACGTGTTCGTTCAACGGCAATGGGACCGCCATTCCCTCGATTTCCCCATCGGGAAAAACGAGCTTGCTGACATCGACTTTTTCGATGATTTGACTCAGTTTCTCACGTAAAGCGAAAACGGAAGCCCCGGGTCCGAGGTTATCGATGCTTGTGATATGCTTCTCGTAGTCATCGATAACGTTTTGGCTGAGGTCGGCGAAGTCTTTGTTGGAATCGATATCCGGCAGGTAGCTAAGCTCGTTGAGTGCGGTGATGGCACTTTCAAACTCTATAGCGCCTCGGGTTGAATCCCCGGACTCTTGCGCTGTCAAAGCAGCAAGGTAGTGCTGTCTAGCTTCTTCTAACTTTTGGGAGATGTACAATTGCTGATTCTCTAACGAATCGCCTTCCACGACTTGCAGAGTTTTGTTGATCGAACGAGTAGTGTCGGATCGGTACAATACAGAATCAGCTACCTGCGCAGCAATGCTTGAGTGCATTGCTTCTCTTGCTGTCGAAGGAGAAAAACTAAAATGGGGTTCCGAAGGAGGAATAAGCTCTCCCCCTTCTTCCAGAGAAGAGGCCGTTTGAATCGTTTCGTGAGCAGAACAGCCAATAAGCAGGAATACAACAAACAGCAATACGATTCGACTCATTCGCACCTGAAGAGGATGAAAGAAGATGAGAATTGGCTTAACATACGTGATCGCAGGTTGAAAATCAAGTCTGTTTTGACCTCAGAGAGGAATGTTGCCGTGTTTTTTCTTCGGATTGGCGTCCACCTTGTTTTCAAGAAACTGAAGCGCCTTGACCAACTTCGGTCGTGTTTCATGCGGCAGGATCACCTCATCGATGTACCCCCGCTCTGCGGCAATGTAGGGATTGGCGAATTTCTCGCGATACTCGATGACTTTCTGTTGGACGGCTTCATCTTTATTCGCTGCCTGGTCAATTTCCTTCTTGAAAATAACTTCTACCGCGCCTTTCGGCCCCATGACGGCGATCTCCGCCGTCGGCCAGGCAAAGTTCATGTCTCCTCGAATATGTTTTGAATTCATGACGTCGTATGCCCCACCGTACGCTTTTCGAGTAATGACTGTAATACGCGGGACCGTCGCTTCACAAAAGGCATAAAGGAGTTTCGCCCCGTGTTTGATGATACCCCGCCATTCCTGGTCTGTTCCCGGAAGGAATCCCGGCACGTCTTCGAAAACGAGCAGGGGAATGTTGAATGCATCGCAGAATCGAACAAACCGGGCCCCTTTGAGCGAAGAATCGATGTCGAGAACACCGGCCAGAACGGCCGGCTGGTTGGCGACAATGCCGACAGACCGCCCCGCAAGACGGGCAAACCCGACGAGCAGATTGGGAGCGTAGAGTTCGTGAATTTCGAACAACTCTCCGTTGTCGACAACGTGCCTGAGAACTTCTTTCATGTCGTAGGGTTTGTTGGGATTTCCCGGCACAAGAGAATCGAGCGCTTCGTCCATGCGAGAAGGGCTATCGTCTGTCTTTTCAAGTGGCGCGTCATCGACATTGTTGGATGGAAGATAACTGAGCAGTCGCTTAATCGCGTCGATACAGTGGATTTCATTCTCGCTGGCAACGTGCGCGACGCCGCTTTTCGTTGCGTGCGTTGTGGCGCCGCCGAGTTCTTCAAAGCTTACATCTTCATGCGTAACAGTCTTAACGACGTTGGGGCCGGTTACAAACATATAGCTTGTATTCTTGACCATGAGAACAAAATCTGTCATAGCCGGCGAATAGACCGCTCCACCTGCGCATGGACCCATGATGGCTGAAATCTGTGGAACGACGCCGGAAGCCAGCACGTTTCGTAGAAAAATGTCCGCGTAACCGCCAAGACTCACCACGCCCTCCTGAATTCTTGCACCGCCCGAATCGTTTAAGCCAACGATAGGCACACCTAGTTTCATGGCCATGTCCATGATTCGACAGATTTTCTCCGCGTGTGCTTCGGAGAGCGATCCGCCGAAAACCGTAAAATCCTGACTGAACACGACGACGGGACGGCCATTAATTCTCCCGTACCCAGTCACTACTCCATCGCCGAGATATTTTTGCTTCTCCAGTCCAAAATCGCTGCTCCGATGCTGGACGAACATGCCTATTTCTTCGAAACTTCCCGGGTCCATTAAGAGTTCAATGCGTTCACGGGCGGTGAGTTTCCCTTTCTTGTGTTGATCTTCAATCCGCTTTTCCCCTCCTCCGAGAAGAGCTTGTTCACGCAGTGCCTGGAGCTGCTTTGATCGATCAGATTCCATGGGATGATCCACAGTCGTTAATGAAGTACTCTTGAGGAGAATATAGGAAAGGAGTGAAGCTTTCGCAAGGAAAGAAAAACACCATCCGCCCCCTGATGAAAGAGCTTCCGACGATGACGGATGGTGTTGAATCAACAGTAGTCGTTATTTCTCGGCGTTCATCTGCGAGCCGTTCTCGACGACTTCGGAACCTCCGCCATTCCCGCCATACGCGACTGCAACTTGAGCCTGCTCAAACTCCTCGCGCGGCTCGTACGCTCCGACCTCCTGCGCAACGCGTTTTTTCGAGAAGACGGAATACATGGCAGGAATGACGTACAGCGTTAAGAAGCCGGAGAAGACCAGACCCCCAATCACGGCGATTCCCATCGATACGCGGCTCTCGGCTCCCGCTCCAAGTGCGAACGCGACGGGCAAGAATCCGCATACTGTCGAGAGACTTGTCATGAGAATAGGGCGCAGACGGGCGGTAGCGGCCTGCCGAACTGCGTCCGCGACGGAAAGTCCGGCATTCTTCCGCTGATTGGCGAACTCGACAATCAGGATGCCGTTCTTGGTGACAAGTCCGATGAGCATGATGATTCCAATCTGGCTAAAAATGTTCAACGATTGGTTGAAGTACCAGAGCGAAAAAACTGCACCCGCCAAGGCGAGAGGAACCGTAAGAAGAATGACAAAGGGGTCGATAAAACTCTCGAACTGCGCGGAGAGGACAAGGTAGATCAACACGAGGGCTAAGATAAAGGCAAACGAAAGGCTTGAGGAGCTTTCGACAAAATCTCGTGACGGACCATCCAATGACGTACTATAGCTTTCGTCCAGCACCTTCTTTGCGATATTGTCCATCACCGCAATACCGTCCCCGAGCGTGTAGCCCGGAGCAAGACCGGCGGAAACCGTAGCGGCAGAATAGCGATTGAACCTGTACAACTGGGGAGGTCTGCTGTCTTCCGACAGTGTCACCAGGTTGTCGAGTTGAATGAGTTTCCCGTCCCTATTACGCACGTAGAGCGACTTGAGGTCAAGGGGCTCATCGCGATTCTCCCGGGTCAACTGGCCAATAACTTGGTACTGCTTCCCGTTCATGACAAAGAAACCAAAGCGTTGACCGCTGA
Organism: uncultured Ignavibacteriaceae bacterium; assembly: GCA_964372545.1. Lineage (GTDB taxonomy): Bacteria > Bacteroidota > Ignavibacteria > UBA10030 > UBA10030 > CAYJSZ01. The sequence continues at coordinate 10,266 of CAYJSZ010000059.1, read as the reverse complement.
GCGCCAGTTGAATGGTTTGAGCGACGTCGATCATGGAGACGCCCATGGTCCGCGCCTTTTCGCGATTGATCTGCACGCGCAACTCGGGCTTATTGAATTTCAAATTGACATCGACGACCGTGAACGCTGGGCTCGTCGAAGCTTCTTCGAGAAACTTTGGCAGCACTTCCTTGAGTCTATCGATATTGGCGGCCTGCAGGACATACTGGACTGGTAACCCACCGCGCCGTCCGCCGACGCTAATCGTTTGATCCTGTGATACGAATGTTCTTGCACCTGTGTAATTGCGTACTGTTCGGGACAGCGCGTTCGCAACCTCTTGTTGGGACCTCGCCCGCAGCTCTTTGTCCTTGAGAACCACCGTTACGTTCCCGCTATTCACAGAACCCGTGCCGAAGCCCGGCGCCGTCATGGCCATGATGGTCTCGTTTTCCGGCACCTGCTCTGCCACAGAGCGTGCGAGTTCCTTCATGTAATCGTCCATGTATTCGTACGAAACGCCTTCCTGTGCTGTCGCACTGACCTGCAGTCTTGAGCGGTCTTCCAAGGGAGCAAGCTCCGACGGAAGCAACGATCCGAAGCCGACGATCATGGCGATGGCAACGGACATGATGGCAAATGCAAGCCAGCGTCTCTGCAAAAAACGACCCAGCGAAGACTTGTAGAGTTCGACGGCTTTGACGAAAAAGGGCTCAGTGTTCTTGTAAAACCAGCTATGGTCTTTTTTGGATGAGAGAATTCTCGTACTCATCATTGGCGTGAGAGAGAGTGAGATAAACGCCGAGATGATGACGGAGCCGGCGATGATAATCCCGAACTCCCGGAACAGGCTTCCCGTAAGACCTCCCAGAAAAACGACCGGGAAGAAAATAATCACGAGTGCGACGGTGGTCGAGATAATGGCAAGGTAGATTTCTGCCGAACCTTTGAAGCCGGCCTCCATTGCATTCATTCCTCGTTCGACCTTCGAGTAGATGTTTTCCAGCACGACGATCGCGTCGTCCACGACGATGCCGATCGCAAGAACCAGCCCCAGCAGCGTGAGGACGTTAATAGAAAACTTCGCCATGTACATCACAAAGAACGCACCGATGATGGAAATCGGAATGGCAACGACGGGAATGATGGTTGTTCGCCAATCACGCAAGAAGAGAAAGATGACCAGGACGACGAGTGCGAAGGCGATGAGGAGGGTTTCTTCCACCTCCGAGATTGAACGGCGGATGTACTTTGTAACGTCAAAGCCTGTCCCGATTGAAATGTCCGAGGGGAGGTCTTTTTTGATCTGCTCGACCCGTTTGTAGAATTCATCGGCAATAGCGACATGGTTCGCTCCCGGCTGCGGAGTGACCGCAACACCCACCATGGGAAGACCGTCTCGCCGGAAAATCGTCCGTTCATTCTCCGGCCCAAGCTCCACGTAACCGACATCGCGGAATCGCACGACGTTGCCGCCCGTTTCCTTGATTATCAGATTGCCGAATTCGTCCGGGTTGGTCAAACGTCCCATCGTTCGCACGGTCAGTTCGGTTTTATAGCCTTCAATGCGGCCCGTCGGAAGCTCGACGTTTTCAGATGTCAAAGCCGTCAAGATGTCGCGCGGCGTCAGTCCATAAGCCGCGAGTTTGGAAGGTATAATCCACAGCCGCATCGCATATCGTTTTTCACCCCAGATTCGCACCTCGCTGACACCGGGGATCGTCTGCAGGCGTTCTTTGATCACATCGTTGGCAATCGCGCTGAGCTCAAGAGGTTCCCGAGAGTCGCTTCGCACGGAGATAGAAACAATAGGGCTGGCGTCGGCGTCGGATTTGGTTACCACAGGTGGGCTGGCATCGGGCGGCAAGCTACGAAGTGACCGCGAGACACGATCTCGAACATCGTTCGCGGCTGCCTCGAGGTCGGTGCCGAGTTGAAACTCAGCCCGAATGTTGCTCCTGCCTTCACTGCTCGAAGACACGAGGGAGCGAATCCCGGCAACACCGTTGAGCGATTCTTCGAGCGGCTCGGTAATCTGCGACTCGATCACGTCGGCATTGGCACCCACGTACGTCGTCGACACGGTTATGACCGGCGGGTCGACGGCAGGGTATTCGCGCACTCCTAAAAACGTAAATGCAACGACCCCGAAGAGGACAATTGCCAAGGAGAGAACGATGGTGAGAACCGGACGTCGAATACTGGTGGCGGCTAAACTCATGAGTTCTTCCTCCTGTTAATTCACTTGTGAGATTTGGACAGGGGTGCCCGCACGAAGCTGTAATATGCCTGTGGTGATAACGCTATCCCCCGCACTGATACCGCTCGTAATTTGCACGGTCGATCCCGTTCGCATTCCCGTTTCCACGCGCTGAACTTCTGCCCGGCCGTTCCTATGGACAAAAATACGCTGTCCGGAAATGTCCGGTATCAGTGCTTCGCTCGGAATAGTCAGCGCATTGTACAGGCGATGAATGATCAGTTCGACTTCTGCAAACGAGCCTGAAAACAGCTCTCCCTCGACATTTGGACTTGTGGCACGCAGCAAGAGTGTTCTGGTCGCCTGGTCGATCTTCGGCTCGATTGCATACACGGTTCCTTCGAACACCTTGTTCAGTCCTTGAACCTTGAACCGGATCGGCATGTTCTTCTGAACCTCGATTGCGTATTTTTCGGGAATCGAAAAGTCGATTTTCATCGGGTCGGTGTCTTGGAGCGTTGCAATGCGCGTCGTCGGGGAGATGTAGCTCCCTTCACTCACGTACTTCAACCCGATGACTCCCTCAAAGGGTGCATGGATTTCCGTCTTCTCAATCTGAGCCTTGATGAGCTGAATGCTCGCGTTCACAGAATTCAGTTCATTCTTCGCAGCATCGTAGACTTCCTGGCTGATCAGCCCCCGTTCGATCAACTGACGTTGGCGCCGCTCGGCCTTCTCGGCTAATTCCTTTCGGGAACGCTCGCGCGCAAACTGCGCCTGTAATTCCGCGTCATTAATCTTCAGGAGCAGGTCGCCCTTCCTCACTATGCTTCCCTCTTTGAAATAGATTTTGACGATTTTCCCCGATAACTCACTGCGCAACTCGACATCCTCGTTCGCGACCAATGTGCCTGTCGCAAAAATCTTGTTGTCCAGCGTATCGGGATGAACGATCACGACCTTGACGGGAAGGCGCTGCTCACCCGATGGTACGCCGGAAGTATTCCGGGAGCGCTCGAAGGCGGGTCTGATCTTTGGTAATGCAGCCAAGACGAGCGCGGCGACCAGCAGAATGGAAACGAATATTTTCTTGCGAGAAAGTTTCATGCGATTCTTCCGACAGAGACCGCTGAGTATTCAGGGAAGTTGTCTGTTATTCGTACCGCAACGCCTCGATCACATCCGCCATGGCCGCTTTCCATGCGGGATACAAACCGAACACAATACCGACGACCGATGCGAAGCTGAAACTCACAAGAATAGAGCTGGCAGAAATCAGCGGCGTCAGATTCCCGTACGTGGTAATCACATACGAAGCAAGAACACCCAGGCCAATGCCGATGCAACCGCCTGTGACACTCAAGGTAACGGATTCTATGAGGAATTGCCACATGATATCGCGCTTCCGTGCGCCGATGGCTTTGCGAATACCGATTTCTCTCGTTCGTTCCGTTACGGACACGATCATGATATTCATGATGCCGATGCCACCCACGACCAGCGACACAGCGGCAATTCCCGCAAGCAGAAACGTAAAGGTCTGTTGCGTTTCCTGGAACGTTGTAATAATGTCGGCCTGGTTGCGAATCGTAAAATCGTTATCCTGCTCTTCACGAAGCTTGTGTTCCCGACGAAGGATGCGTTCGATGTCGAGAAACGCTTCTTCCATTCTTTGATCGTTCACGACTTTGACGGTAATCTGGCTCAGGAATTCCACGCCGAAGATCCGTCGCTGTGCCGTCGAAAGAGGAACGATGATCTGGTCATCGGGATTTTGGAAGCCGCTCTGTCCCTTCGACTCCAGAACTCCGAGCACCTGGAATGATTGTCCTGCGATGCGGACGGTTTGACCGATGGGGTTCATGTTCTGAAAGAGGTTATCGACTACGGTCTGACCGAGTACACACACTTTCGCAGCTGCTTTCTCCTCTGAATGGGTAAAGTAACGGCCCTCGACGGCGGGAACATTCCGAACCCATTCGTATTCCGGCATGGTTCCGACAATACGACTATTCCAATTTCGGTTCTCGAATTTCACCTGGGCATTGCGGGAGAATTCCGGAACGACAGCGTCGATCGACGACGTGCGAAGTCCGATCGCCTCGGAATCTTTGTTCAGCAGACGCTGACTCGAGCCGAATTGAATAACGACGACGCCACCGCCGCGTTGGGCACCGGGGTTTACAAAGAGCAGGTTTGATCCGAGCGCTTGAATGCGGTCGATGACGGCTTTTTGAGCGCCTTCACCGATCGCGATCATGGTAATCACCGCGGCAACGCCGATAATAATACCGAGCATCGTGAGTAGTGCTCGGAGCTTGTTCGAAACCAAGGCGGCGAGTGCCGTGTAGATGCTCTCTTTGAACTCCATGCCTATCTCCTCCCCCCACCACCGGCAGCAGAACCGCCACCACCGAGTCCGCCCATCGAGTTCATGCTTCTCATCCGATCGGTCATTTGTGCACTAGCGATCTTCGCCCTTGAAATGCTCGTTATCTGAATCTCATCGCCCTCCTTCAGTCCGTCCACGACTTCCGAGTTGTCAAAATTGCTCGCTCCAACCTTGATGATCCGGGCAACGAACGTATCACCTTCTTTTACCATCACCACACGCTCTTTCACTTCATCGAGATTGCCAACTTGAGCGGTGCGTCGTTGCCGTGTTCCCGAATTATCCCCGAACACCATCATTCCACCCTCGCCGGGAGTCGAACGGAATTGCACGCCTCCGCCTCCTCCCTGACCGCCTCGAGATTGCATCCCTTGTTGCCCGCCCTGGCCACCTCGCTGGCCGAACTGTTGGCGCATCTTCTCGCGCTCTTCGGGCGACATCTGTTGAACTCGCTCGCGCATTTTTTGGAATTCTTGCATGCGTTCCTCGGGAGACATTTTCTGGAGACGCTCCCGCATCGCTTGCATGTCCTCTGTGCCGCCTTCAGAATGTTTTGCCGTATCGGGCTTTGATTCCTTTGCCTGGTCTCCCGATTCTTTCAAGGAAGCCAGCATCATGCGGCCTTGCTCGCTGCGAGGATCTTTCAATGCTTCGTTGGGAACTAACACGACATTTTGACGATTGAAGATTTCAATATCAACCGAGGCGCTCATGCCCGCTTTCAATCGCAATCCATTGTTTTTCACAAGCACGATCACGTTAAAGGTCGTCACATTCTGCAGCGTTTTACCCAGTGGAGCGATACGGATCACTTCGCCCCAGAACGATTCATCCGGGAAAGCATCGGCGACAACTTTGGCCCGCTGTCCGACTTTGACCTTTCCGATATCAACTTCATCGACATTTGTTTCCACATGTACCTGTTCCATATCGGCAATCGTTGCCAACAAGGTACCGCCGCCGACATTCGAAACTGCCGATGCAATGATCTGCCCGATCTCAACGGCCTTCGAGAGGATCACACCGGCGGTCGGGGCGACGATGCGCGTATCGCGGAGCCTGTCTTCGGCAGACGAGAGCGCAGCTCTTGCCTTTACAAGCTGCGATTGCGTTCTGACGTAATCTGTCTGTGCCTGATCCAGCTCTTGCTGCGAGACGAGCTTCTTGGCAAACAACTCCTTGTAGCGGATCTGGTTGTTCTGAGATTGGTGAAACGCAGCTTCCGCCAGCGCGAGATCGGCCTTCGCCTGATCGTGGTCGTTTTTCGTCGTTGTCTGGTCTAACGCGATCAAAAGATCGCCTTTCTTGACCGATTGCCCCTCTTCAAAGAGAAGCTCAAGTACTTGACCGCTCGCCTTCGAACGAATGTCGACCTTATTGATTGGCTGGACAACGCCGTTTGCTGAAACAACAAGGTTCAAATCGCCACGTGTGAGCTGGACGATTCGTTGAACTTGTCCGCTGACCGCCTGCTGCTCGGGCGCCTTGCCATTACCAAGGAAATAATAGCCGACCCCAAACACTGCAAGGACAGCGATACCGATGAATACTATGTTTCGCAGCCGTTTCATGAAAGAATCCCTCCTCTACCGTTCGTCTTATGAAAGAATGTTGAACTCTTAACGTGTGCCCTGACGCCAACGTTTCTCTCGCTCGTCGATTTCCTTGATATAATTATCATACAGCATGTTTTGTTCTGGCGTAAGCAGTTTTCTTATTTCCATTCTTAACGAATCTCGATTGGTTTTAAACGATTCTGAATACCGTTTTGACATAGCACTAAACTTCGCTCGGCTTGCCTCGAGAACAGAATCAACCGAGATTGATTGTGCAGGAGTGAGCTGCAATTTCGTTGTGAACTCTTTTTGCACGTCTTCACGCGTTGGCTTTCCACGAAACGCGTTTCGTTTTCCGAAATAGGTACTCCCGATGAATCCTCCTGCCACGCCGCCGAGAATAAATGCAATAATGATAAACCAAAACGTTCTTGTTTTTGCTTCCATGTCTGTTCCTTTGTTACCGTGTTGAGACCGCGAGGAGAAGGTCTTCTTTTGAAACGTCACCTTTCGTCAACACGGTTTGTGCCGTTGAGTCGGCAGACTCGCCGGAAAGATAAGGCTCCATGACGAGCGGCTGTTCCGGATTGTTCAAGCTTCCAACGCTGACGATAAGAAATACTACAATCGTTAGAGCAAGAACGAGGCGCCGCGCAAAAAGGTCAACACCTCCCCACGCCGCGTATTGTTCCTGTCGTTGACGAAGGGTCCGAAGAAGACTTGTGGCAAAATTCGTCGAAAGCTCTACATCCGCGATGCTGCGAACATCAGACCTCATCCACTGAAGCTCGGCCAGCATCTGCTTACATTCTGAACATGCGGTCAAATGTTCTCGAACCTGTTTCTTCTCGTCGGATGTCAGTTCCCCGTCGAAAAACGCCGAGAGAAGCTTTTGAAGATGTTGGTGGCTCATACCCGCTCCTTGAAATATCCTTTCAGTAACTCCCGTAGTTCTGCTCGCGCTCGAAAAATACGAGATTTTACTGCTTGTGGCGTAATTTTCAGAATCTCCGCAATCTCCCTGTACGATAAGTCATGATACTCGCGTAAAACAAGGATTGTCCGATGCTCGTGCGAAATCCCATTTAGGGCCGTCAAGATCATTTCTCGCTTTTCCCGGCCCAGGAGCTCATCGAAACCGTCCTTCGTCGTCGTTGCCGGCTCGCGCTCAAGACGATTCTCTGTAAAAAAATCGAGCGAGAACGTTCGTTTGATCTTCCGCCGTCGTAGCTCATCAATACAGAGATTCACGACAATACGATAGAGCCATGAGTAAAACGACGAATCAAACTCGAACCGCTCCAGCGATCGATACACTCGAAGAAACGCCTCTTGCGTCAAATCTTCAACTTCCGATCGGTCGCCGAGTGTCAGGTAAATAAGGTTTGCGACTTGACGTTGATAGCGACGGACAAGTTCTTCGAAGGCTTTTTCATCGCCCGCCTGAAATGAGCGAATGAGCTGGAAGTCGTCTGCTGCCTGTTTCACTGTCGCACGTGTAGGACGAATATGGTAGGTAAAAGTTTCTCCCGCAAGTCCCTTTCCGGAATTGCGAGAAAATGGCAAAGCCCAACCCAAACATGAGGGCTGGGCTTCTTTTCTCTTCTGAAGAACACACTACTGCATGACCCTCGCTATAATGCCCCCTCCCAAAAGATCGTTCCCCTGGTAGAACACAAGTGATTGTCCGGGGGTAATAGCGCGTTTCGGCTCGTCGAAAACAAGCCGCACTGTACCCTCTGGCAAGGGAAATACGGTGGCGGGCGAGGCATCATCTTTATAACGCACCTTAGCTTCTACCCGCAACTCGCCCTCCAGGTGGTCAATACCAACGAAATTGACCTCTGTTGCAATCAGTTCGGCATCATAGAGGTCCCTGTCGCGTCCGATATGAATAGTATTGCTTCCGCTCTCTATTCGAGCAACATAGACCGGCTCTCCAAATGAGCCAATCCCTCTTCGTTGACCGATGGTATAAAAAGGATAACCGCGATGTTTTCCAACAACCTTTCCTTCCCACACGATGTCACCTCCCGCCAGCTCCTCCTCAAGTCCAGGCGCGCGCTCTTTCAAAAACCGCCCATAGTTGTTATCTGCCACAAAACAAATTTCATAGCTTTCCTGCTTTGCTGCTGTGCGCAGACCATACTGGTGAGCTATACGACGAGTTTCTTGCTTTGAGAGAGTGCCGAGCGGGAACATGGTCTTGCTCAACGCCTCCTGGCTCAATGCCCATAAGGCGTACGATTGATCCTTCTGCAAATCCTTCGCGCGGGAAATAGTATATCGATTTCGCAGCGCGTCGAAGCGAACCTGTGCGTAATGTCCGGTCGCGACATACTGAGCTCCAAGGGCCTCCGCCTTCTTCATCAGTTCGCCCCATTTAATCTCACGATTGCACACGATGCACGGGTTCGGTGTGCGACCGCGTAAGTACTCGTCGACAAAATAGTCGATGACAGCGCGACCGAACGCCTTTCGGAAATCGACAACGTAGTGCGGGATCCCGAGCTGTGCTGCGACCATCCGTGCATCGTTGATCGCCCCTAAACCACAGCAGCTTGTCTCGTTCTCGATGTTTCCACCCACTTCGTCAAACTCGTAGGTCTTCATGGTCACACCGATGACATTATAGCCTTGTTCCAACAGCAGCGCCGCTGTTACGGAAGAATCTACGCCGCCGCTCATCGCTGCAACCACAGTGGTATTTTTTCTTGTCGAAGAAAACATTCGGGAATAAGATACGAAAACTTGGGTCGATTCGCAAAAAAGAAAAGGCGGTCAAACGACCACCCTTTTTGTCAAACTGAGAAAAAATCGACGCGTTAGCTTGTGCGTTGCAGCTTCATGACCGCTTTCTTGAATGTCTCATAGCTCTGAAGACCCACGAACATCGCCTGCTGTTTTCCCGTCGCATCATAGATCAAGGTTAATGGAATTCCCCCGTTCCACTGCGGATTCAACGCGTTGATAAAATCTTCTTGATCCTTTTGGTCCGCGACATATATTTTGAACGGTACCTTCTGCTCGCGAAGAAAAGGAAGAATATTTGTCTCAACTTCATCCGGATAATCCACGCTGATACCGACGAACTCAACCTCATTCCCAGAAAGCTCGTTGGCAAGTCGTACAATGTCCGGAAACTCTTCCTCGCACGGCTTACACCACGTTGCCCAGACATTCAGAAAAAGCGCCTTACCTTTTCTTTCTGCCACCAGCTGCCGAATGCCATGTTCGTCGATGACCTCAACAGTCTGAATATCCATACCTGAAGCCGCGTTGAGGTTTGCCGCTTGTCGATCCTGATTGTCTTCCTTCTTACCGCAGGAAACCATCAGGACGGCAGAAAGCAGTATCGACAAAAACTCCCGCTGTCGCATCAATTTACTCGCTTAATGGTGCACCCAAAAGCCTTCGTGGTCGCTGTGCTGACTTCCTTGCCAACTAATATTTCATCCAGCGCCTCTCGGAGGTCACGAGAACTAATTTTTTCCGTTCGCTGGGAATCATCAATCCGTCCGTGGTACAGAAGCTCGAAGTTGGAATTCAGCACGTAAATCTCCGGCGTTACCGAAGCTTCTAACTTGTCGGCGATGACATTCTTCCAGTCCTTCAGGATGGTAAACTCAAAGCTGTTTTTCTTCGCATGATCTTTGACTTCCTCAGCGCTTTCTTGCTTGTTCGAGTTGATGCCAAGGAATGCAACGGACTTTCCTTTATAGTCTTTCACCAGTTCAACCATACGTGTATTGTAAGCGTTGGAAACAGGGCATTGTGTTGCGATAAACATAACGACAATTGCCTTCGAGTCCTTGAAGTCGGCCAGAGAATGCTTCACACCGTCATAGTCTTCCAGCGTAAAGTTCTCGACTTTCTTCTTCGGATCGCTCGCGAGCGACGTTGCGAACACAAAGACGAGAGCCAAAAGAGCGTACACGATTCGCTGAGTCATAGCGACTTCCTTTGATTGTTAGATTGTCGTTGAGTATGTCTTTTATCTAAGATTCCGCAGAGGGTGGTATGGTTTAAAGAACAGCACGATAGCGAAAATGGTTTCAGGCACTATTGTTTTCCCATTTGAACCTTCCGGTTCTTCACATACTTATCAGCCCATTCAAACATTTCTGCAAGAACATGCA
>CAYJSZ010000058.1:0-15423 GCA_964372545.1 uncultured Ignavibacteriaceae bacterium | reverse complement strand
CTCGATATCACGATGTCATCATTATGAAAAACAATGGCAACGCCATTGATGAACCCCGTAATGACATCCCGCCACCTAACCGTGCCGTATCGAGAGGATGTCGCCGTCCATCACAACGTATTCCTTCCCTTCGAGCCGCCAGTGTCCCGCTTCTTTGGCCTTGGCGAATGATCCTCCGTGCGTGATAAAGTCGTCGTAGTGAACGACTTCTGCGCGGATGAATTTGCTGAAGAAGTCGGAGTGGATCACGCCGGCCGCGTCCTGCGCGGTCATGCCGGTGCGGATTGTCCACGCCCTGCACTCATCCTCGCCTACGGTAAAGAATGATTGCAGCCCCAGCAACGCGTACGCCTCGCGAATCAGCGCGGTGAGCGCCGACTCTTTGATGCCGAACTCCTCCATGAAGACCTTCGCTTCCTCTTCCGCCAGCTCCGACAACTCCATCTCAATCTTGCCGAAGAACGAAACCACGTTGGTATGGCGGCCTCTTTTTTTCGCTGCGACGGACTTGACGGTTTCATCAACGATGGCCCGCTGCGACTCGTCGAAGTTCAGCGCGATCAGCATTGGCTTCACGGAGAGCAGCTGGTACGTTTTCAGGATGAGCAGCTCGTCTTTGGTGAACTCGACTTCACGCAGTGGCTTCTCCGCCTCGAGGATCCTGTGACACCGCTCCAGTATTGGCAGTTCTTTTTTCAGATACTCGTCCTGCGTTTTCTGGAGCTGCTTTTTGATCCGGTCGATGCGCGTTTCGATGACGGAAAGGTCGGAGAGAATAAATTCCGTCTCGAACGCCGCAATGTCCCGCAGCGGATCAACAACGCCGTCGGGATGCAGAACGGCGTCGTTGGCGAACAGCCGGACGACCTGCACGAGCGCGTCGTTCGTCTTGACGTTCGCCAGAAAGTTTGTGGTGAACTGCGTGGAGCCCGACTCCCCCTTTTTCAGTCCGACGACATCGACGAATTCGATACTTGCATGAACCGTGTTCTTCGGAGAGAACAGCCCGGAAAGTCTGTTCAAGCGAGCATCCGGCACTTTTACGATGGCGTGGTGAGCCTCCGCCTTCGCCAGCGCTGAAGGGTCGAGGTGTGTCTTGGTGATGGTCTGATAGAGCGTTGATTTTCCGGAGAAGGGAAGTCCGACAATACCGATTTGCATAGAAGTACTTTCATCGTATGGACAAGTTCATATCCAACGTACAAAAAATATCCTTTAAATCCTTATATTGATTCACCACCACCGCATTGATTCGCAGGAGCTACACTCCAGAGTATTGACAAACACTTGAAAGGAGCAACCATGCGCACGCGTCTTCTCCCGATGCTTTTCGTTTTGCTTTCTTTTGTCGGTTACGCACAAACTACGAATGAACAGGAGCCGACGGTGCTCGTTGTGTACTACAGCGTGCAGGGACATACAAAAGCGATGGCTGATGCGATAGCGCGTGGGGCGGGATCGGTGGCAGGCGTGGTGGTCAGAGCTCGGACGGTCACCGAAGTGACGGAGAAAGACCTCCTTGACGCTGACGCAATTGTGGTGGGAAGTCCGGTCTTTAATGCGAACGTTGCTCCGGAGGTTCAGGCGTTCATCAATCGCTGGCAATTTCAGGGCAGACCGCTGCGGGATAAAATCGGCGCGGCGTTCTCAACTGGCAGTGGAATATCGGCGGGCGAAGAGTTGGTGCAACTCAACATTCTTCATTCGATGTTGATCTTCGGGATGATCGTTGTTGGAGGGTCGGAGTGGTCTTCGGCTTTCGGCGCATCGGCGGTGACGGACGAAGGACCGTTCAAAGAATCCGGTGGCGCAGGAGTTGCGCCGATCTTCCGGCAAAAAGGGGAGGAGCTGGGGAAGCGTGTTGCCGTGCTTGCTCTGCGGCTCAAAGCGTCGCGGTAATTTCTGCAGACAAAATAAAACCCCGCCCCTTCGACGACTCGACAAAACTCGTCGAAATCGTGCTCGTGGCGGGGTTGTGCTACGATGGTTCTGTCGTTCGCTTAGACGACGGTTACGTTGGTCGCCTGAAGGCCTTTGGGACCTTTTTCGACATCGAACTCTACCGTGTCACCTTCATTCAGGTTTTTATACCCGTTGCCGGTGATCGCCCGGAAGTGGACGAAGACATCTTCGCCGCCGGGGCGCGAAATAAAACCGAAACCCTTGGCTCCGTTGAACCATTTGACTGTTCCTTTTTCCATGGAACAAATCCTTTCTAATAATGAATTGCCACCCGACTCTACCGTCGGGCAAGGTGTACGCCGAACATATCGACTCTTCAACCACTTTTTGCCCCGGAGCGTTACCTCCTGAGCGTTGTCTGACTGACGGCGTTTCGACCTTGGAAGGTGTTCGTGCGGTTCAGCAAGAGGGTTTTTTCAATGCGTGCTTTTAGCTGCAGGTCAATGCGAGGAAAAGCTCTCTCGAAAGAGAATACGCGGTGTACTGTTATTGGTAAAACAAGATAGGCATATTGCAACTCACTTCCTAATGAAATCTTGAAGAGTTTTCAAGCTACCTGCGAGCTTAATGTGTAGTGCGTGGCGAAGCCACCCCGTCGGGGCAACACTCACAAACCGGAGAGCCTCATGATATGGACGGAAGGCAACAGTTACTGTGCTGGATTTCCCGTGTGCTCCGACTTTTTTTGCGACCGGATCCTCCCTCGCTTCAACCGGTTCGCCATCACTTCGCGAACAAGGATTTTCCACCTCGGCATCATCGACCGGGATGAAGGCGGTCGCCAGTCCTCTCCATCCAGGTCCCCATGCAATTCAACGATGCCGTAGATTTCTTCCCGAGAGACCCAGCGTTTTCTCGGCATATGTTCTCGGATGAGTTTCCAAATCATGCGCGCATTAATCATGATAGCTCCTTTCTACATCCTCCGATGGAACATTGCTCTGGGTCTTGCGGTCCGTATCGTCGGATGGAACGTCATTCGACCGACATCGTTGCGATGTGTCGCGATACTGCGGCTGAATACCCGATAAGGGTGAACCGCCCCTGTGATATTTCGCAGGATATTCTTTCTTCTGCATATCAACCTCGTTCTTCCCCTTGTGCGAATAAAGGATGTAGACCGTCCTTCGTAGTACGCGCGTGAAAACGTCCTGTAGTGAAGAGCGTTGGCGGTATGCCGTTTCGTAGGAGACTGGAGAAGCAGCGTAGGAACGACAGATCGGGGTAGGCGGAAGACAAACGCTGTTTGCGAAACGACCCGTGCTCGACCTGAATCCTTGGTGTCTGCGCAACGGGCCAATGGTCACCGTGCCAAGATAGCCGTAATCGGCACCAATAGCAAACGGGCGGAACATGGTGAAACATCCGCATAATGTATTTCAACAGCATTGCGGTCGGTTTCTATACCATGAAAAAGATTCCTATCTTTCCGGGCAGTGCGTCCTCCTACAACCACAAAGGAGCAACCTCATGCATCGATTCTTCGGTCTATGCCTGCTTGTCGTGTTGTTGGACTCGGCGTTATTCGTCCCGTCAATCTCACAGCAACAGGCCACTGCCGAAACGGTCAAGGTGGAATTCCTCCACGCCTGGAACGCGTACAAACAATACGCCTGGGGACACGACCAACTCAAGCCCTTGAGCAGGCAGCCGCACGACTGGTACGGCACGTCGCTCCTCATGACGCCCGTCGATGCGTACGACACGATGCTGCTGATGGGGCTCACCACAGAAGCAGACCCGATTACAAAAACATGGTGACGGCAACCGTTCCGCCGATTTCACGACAAAGCCTTTCGGCTGTGAAATGAAGAATGATGTACATGGGTCTTCTCTCGCAGGCTGTCAGAACAGATCATGCCATTGAAAACCACAATCGATTTCTCATCCCTTCCCGACGCTCCCGGTGTCTATCTCTTCTATGGCCCGGCGAACGAACTCCTCTACGTTGGCAAGAGCAAAACCATCCGTACGCGCGTCCGCTCGCACTTTGCAGCAAGCGAAGAAGCGTGGATGATGCGTCGCGTGCGGAGAGTCGAAGTGCGCGAAACAGCCGGAGAACTCGGTGCGCTCTTGCTCGAATCGCAGCTTATCAAAGAGCTGCGGCCGATGTTTAACGTGGCATCGCGGCGTCGGCGGAGAATCATCATTGCGCGGCGGGTGGAGAATCCGAAAGGCTACTCAGGTATCGTACTGGAGGCGGTGGATCGTATCGACATGAGCGATCCATCCCCCATCATGGCGATCTTCAAGAACAAAACGCAGGCGAAAGAGTATCTCACGACAATCGCCCGCACCTATCGGCTCTGTCCCAAACTGCTCCGGCTGGATAATTCCCGGAAGCACTGCTTCTGGTATCATCTGGAACGCTGCAGCGGCGCGTGTATGGGCGAGGATGACGCAGCACAGTACAACGCCCGGGTTGAACAGGCGTTCGCAGCGCGGCGATTCAAGGCATGGCCATATTCAGGCGGAGTGGTCTTCGAAGAACAATCGAACGACGGCAGCAAGCGAGAACGATTTTTCATCGACAACTGGTGTCTGGTTGCAAGTTATCGGTATGCAGACGGCGAGCAGACAGAAAAGATCCAGGGAAGTCATCGGTTCGACTACGATAGCTACAAGATCTTATACGACTTTGTGACCGCGCAGGAGAACCAGAAGTCGATCACGCCGTTGGACCACGAAACTTTTGAAAAAACATCGAGAGGGCAAGAAACTCACGCTCATGTCTGATCCCGTCGTCTCGTATCTTGTCATCGCCGTCGGCCCGCTGGTGTTGAAGACGGCGATGTTCGTAGTCGTCTTTCGTCGGCGTCGGCATCGGGTTTCGCTGCCGACCTGCATGATCCTTGCCGGCGCGCCGATGCTCGTCGCACTTATTCCGCTCCCGCTTCCTGCTGCTCTCATGGTTTTCGTTGGCATCGGGATTGCCCTGTATGTTCTTGCGCAGTACACACAGGTCCCGCCGTTTCCGGAAGGCGTCGCGATCGTTGCTGGTGTGGAGATTGTTTCTCGTCTTGTAGTGGAATATGTAGTTGCCCTGGCGTTGCAATGATCGGTTGTTTCGAAATCCTTGCTTCTTGTTATTAACGTTCAGCTCCCGCCGAACAGCGGCGGGATTCTCCCCAAAGGGGTCATTCGGATAATTTTGCAATTTCCCCTTCTTTTCTGTATCATCGACACAGCTAAATTCCTGGCCAGTGAGTACTCCTATGAAACCGAAACAGAAAAAGTCACCACCAAAACCTCAAATCTCAAACCTCAAATCCGCCCCCGCGCATCAACCCTTAGCAGTTCAGCATCTTCGCTGGCACTGCGACCCGAAGTCGCTGGGGGTCAAGACGAGCGATGATATCAAGCCGAGCAGAGAAATCATCGGTCAGGAGCGCGCACTGCGAGCGCTCCGTGTCGGCCTGGAGATGAATCACTTCGGCTACAATATTTTCGTCACGGGAATCTCGGGCACCGGCCGCACCACGACCATTAAACGACTGTTGCGGGAGTTTGAGAAAAAGGAAGAGGAACTGAAAGACCATTGCTACGTCCACAACTTCAAGAATCCCGACATGCCTGTTAGTCTCTCCTTGCCGGCGGGACAGGGGAAATCGCTCAAAGAAGAGATGGACCGATTGGTCAACGGCCTCCTGCGGGATGTCCCCGCGTTGTACGAAAGCCAGCGGTACCAGTCTGCGCGCAAAGCGGTGGTGCAGCATTTTCAGGATCGGCAGAGAACCATCCTGCAGGATTTCGAGAAAAAGGTGAAGGAGAAGGGGTTCGAGCTTGTGCAAGTGCAAGTGGGCGCGCTGATGCGGCCGGATATGGTGCCGGTCGTAAAGGGCAATCCCACGAACATCGACCAGGTAGACGCGATGGTCGAGAAGGGGGAGGTCACCCGCGAGGAATTTGAGCGGCTGCGGGATACGCAGGAGAATCTCGAAAAACAGATGGCGCTCGTGTTCCGCGAGCTGCGGAACATCGAGCAGCGCGTGCAAGATTCGCTGGACGACCTGGATGAAAAGCACGTGATGCCGATCGTGAGCGAGGCCATCGACGTGCTCAAGGCGATGTATCTTCAACCCAAGGTTCGCCAGTATCTTGATGATGTACGAGCACACATCGTGCAGAACCTTGAGCGTTTTCGCCGGGCGCAACCGGGACTTGTGCCCGTCGATGAAAAGACAGAGGTGGAGCAAGATAAGTTCGCCGAGTTCCAGGTCAATGTGCTGGTAGATAATTCCGAGACCGAGCACATCCCGATCGTGATTGAGACAAACCCGAAATACAAGAACATCTTCGGCACCATCGAACGGGTGCAGGAAAAAGGCGGCATCTGGCGGACGGACTTCACGCAGATCAAAGCGGGGTCGCTCCTCCGGGCGGACGGCGGTTATTTGGTACTCAATGCCCTCGATACGCTGCTTGAGCCGTGGGTCTGGCAGGACTTGAAGCGAACGCTGCGCACGGAGAAGATGGAAATCCACACCTATGAACAATCGTTCGGTCTCGCGCCGACCGGCATGAAGCCGGAGGCCATCGAGCTGAACGTCAAGGTGATCATGATCGGCGATTCGGAGATCTATCACCTTCTCTACTACCGTGACGATGATTTCAAAAAGATTTTCAAGATTAGAGCTGACTTCGATTTCGAGATGCCCAAGAACAAGGACGCAGTTTCGAAATATCTCAACTTCACCAAAATGGTCTGTGACGACGAGAAGTTGAAGACGTTCGATGCCACGGCCCTGGCAAAGATCGTGGAGTTCGGCGTCCGGCTTGCCGGCCGGCAGAAGAAGCTTTCCACCCGCTTCAACGTCATCGCGGACGTCATCCGTGAAGCGAACTACTGGGCGAAAAAAGAGAACGCCACGCGTGTAAACGCACGGCACGTGGAGCGGGCGATCAAAGAACGAATCTATCGAGTCAACCTGGTTGAGGAAAAAATCCAGGAGCTGATCAACGACGGCACGTTTATGATCGACACCGACGGCGCGGTGGTGGGACAGGTGAACGGACTGTCGGTGTACGACGTGGGAGAGCATGCGTTCGGCAAGCCGTCGCGCATCACGGCAAAAACGTCGCTGGGGCGTGCCGGGATTATCAATATCGAGCGGGAGGCGGAGCTGAGCGGACCGACGCATAACAAAGGCGTGGCGATCATCAGCGGCTATCTCCGCAGCAAGTTCGCGCAGGATAAGCCGCTCATCGTGAGCGCCAGCATCACGTTCGAGCAATCCTACGGCGGCGTGGATGGAGACAGCGCATCGTCCACGGAGATTTACGCGATCCTCTCGAGCCTCGCCGAGCTTCCGCTACGGCAAGATATCGCAGTCACCGGCTCGGTGAACCAAAAGGGAGAAATTCAGCCGATCGGCGGCGTGAATTTGAAGATCGAAGGTTTCTTCGATTCCTGCAAAGCACGAGGATTATCGGGAAAGCAAGGTGTGATCGTTCCGTCTCAGAACATCGGCGACCTGATGCTGCGGGAGGATGTCGTGGAAGCGATTGGGAAAAAGAAATTTCACATCTACACAATTAAGACGATTGATGAGGGGATTGAGATTCTGACCGGTGTGAGGGCGGGTGAACAGCGGAAGGATGGAAGTTTCGAACCGGGAACGGTGTACGCACTTGCCGAGAAAACGCTACGACGGTACGCGGAAGAGTGGCGGCGGTTTGAAGCCGGGAAAGAGTAGATCAAGGAATCATTGCGGGCAGAATGGTGGGGAGTCGAGTGAAAACGTATCGTCGTGTCGCTGCCGCGGTTTCGATCCTCGTCCATGCGCTGTTACTCCTTGTCGTCGGACGGTTGATTCTGTGGAATCCGTTGCCGATGGAAAGCGGCGACGCAATCGTCTACCTTGAACTGAGGCCGCCCGCTCCGTCAAAAAGCATCGAGCGCGTACCGAAAGCCTCGATCGGGAAACAAAGCAAGGCGCGCAGAATCACGAAAGAAATCGTCAATCTCCCGGCTGTGACCAGCCCTGAACAGGCCGTTGTGCTTCGTGATTCTCTTGTTATTGACGAAGCGAAGAAGGAAGAGCCGCTAAACCCGGAGCGGCAATTCTTCGGCGATACGCTGTACAGCATCCTTCAAGAACACCCGGAGCTTAAGCCGCTTGTGCTCGGACAAATGCTCGTTCACTACGTGCCGACGAGAGATTCCCTGGAGACCATCCGGGAGCAAATAGCTGATGCGCTCAAGCCCTATGCGGAAATGTCGGACGCGGAGAGGGCGGCCCGCGCCAACATGAAACGCTTCGGTACCGCCCGGAATCCGTATCAAGCGCCGGCAATTCCGAACAACATCCCCATCAGCGATATCATTCGGTTCCTCATACAGTTGCTGTCGAAATAATCGGAAACCAACAGAAAGGAGATAGAATGAAGAAACTCACCCTGTTGCTCCTTGCGATCTCTTGTTGCATTCCGCTGACCGCCTCACCGCAGGAGAGGGCCTCCGTCATCACCGCAGTGAAAGCCGGAAAGCTGATTGATGTTATCGGTGGAAAAGTTCTTGAGAAGCAGGTCATTCTCATCGAGGGCGAGCGGATCAAGCAAGTCGGCGCGGAGGGGAGCGTAACCATTCCCGCCAGCGCAACGATCGTCGATCTTTCGAGCGCGACGGTGATGCCCGGGTTCATCGACTGCCACACACACATCACGTCCCAGTTCGAAAACTACAGCGCCGACCTCTTTCGCAAATCTCCCATCGATGTTGCGGTCACAGCGCACGTGTACGCGAGGCGCACGCTCGAAGCAGGCTTCACAACGGTGCGCGATGTCGGCTCCGGCGAGTTCATCGACGTAGCGCTCAAGAAAGCGATCAGCGCGGGTAAGATTGCCGGTCCGCGGCTCTTCGTAGCGGGACATGGTCTCTCGGCAACCGGCGGACATGGCGATCTTTCAGGCTATTCACCGTATCTTTCGTTCGATAACTTCAGCGGCGTGGTGGATGGTGTTGATGAAATCCGGAAGAAGATCCGCTGGAACATCAAGTACGGTGCGGACCAGATCAAGTTCACGGCTACGGCCGGGGTGTTGAGCGAGGAAGAATCCGTCGGCGCGCCGCAGTTTTCAATGGAAGAAATGAAAGCAATTGTCGAAGAAGCGAACATGTGGGGCAGGAAAGTCGCTGCCCACGCGCATGGAGCGGAGGGGATCAACATGGCGGTGCGGGCGGGCGTTGCCTCGATTGAGCACGGCAGCCTGCTCGACGACGAAGGCATCGCTCTCATGAAACAGAACGGCACGTATCTCGTCCCCACGGTTTTTGCCGGGGATGCGGTGGAGAAGTTCGGCAAGCAGTACGGGTTGCCGGAAAAGCTCATGGAAAAAGCACGGAGCATCAACGCGAAGAAACGCGAGAGTTACCGCAAGGCCATCAAAGCCGGCGTCAAGATTGCGTTCGGGACGGATGCCGGCGTGTTCCCGCACGGCATGAACGGCGTCGAGTTCCGGTTGATGGTCGAGCTCGGCATGACGCCGATGCAGGCAATACAGTCCGCTACGGCTTCCGCCGCAGACCTGCTGGGTCATTCGCAAGACTTCGGCAGCATCCAACCCGGCAAGTATGCAGATCTTGTTGCTGTATCAGCCGATCCATTGAAAGACATTGCCGCACTGGAGAAGGTACAGTTTGTAATGAAAGGCGGCGTGGTGTATAAGAACGAGATGAAGAAATAGTACGTAGAGGCCGTCTAACGAGAACAAGAATTGTCATTCTGGAATGACAATGAGAAGCTGTCATCCCGAACGAAGTGAGGGATCTCGTTTCTTGAAGCGAGACTTTGGCAAGCTCAGTCGAACGATTCTTCGGTCGTCCTCGAAAGCAGGACTCCCTCAGAATGAAGGCTACCGGAGGTGGAGACTGAAGAATCTGCTTTACTATTCAAAAATCGAGATGTCCCGCTTTACGGGATCCCGTACAACGGGACTTCGCTACGCCCGCTTGCCAGAGCACAGCGGCGGGCAGGCTCAGCATGACATCTTGGACTTTTCGGACAACCTATACTCATGGTTATGAATCGCACCGACCGACTTCTCGCCATCGTCTTAGAGCTTCAGGGCAAAGGCACGGCCCGCGCTGAAGACCT
Organism: uncultured Ignavibacteriaceae bacterium; assembly: GCA_964372545.1. Taxonomy (GTDB): domain Bacteria; phylum Bacteroidota; class Ignavibacteria; order UBA10030; family UBA10030; genus CAYJSZ01. The sequence goes on along the minus strand of CAYJSZ010000058.1, from coordinate 5,365 downwards.
TGCGGCGACCTTTAGCGTCACTAAACGGACGGTTTATCGCGATGTACAAGCGCTCTCCGAAGCCGGTGTTCCCGTTGCTGCCGAGCCGGGTGTAGGCTACTCGATTGTTGAAGGCTATTTCCTCCCGCCCGTCAACTTCACCAACGACGAAGCGATCATGCTGATCCTGGGTGCCGATTTTGTGTCGCACAGTTTTGGGCGTGAGTATTGCGAAGCGGCATCGTCCGCGAGCAGAAAGATCGAAGCGGTGCTTTCCAAGCGCTTGCGGGTAGAAGTGCAGGAACAGAAAAAAAGCATGTGGTTTCTTTCGATGAACCACCAGGACAAGGGGCGCGAGGTGGAGATCCTCAAGAACGTCCGCCGCGCAGTTATCGAGCGCAAGACGGTTCACTTTACCTACTACAAACGCTACGCGCAGGCGAGTGAAGGTCCGCTCACCCGCGAGGTCGATCCGTACGTCCTCATGCACATCAGTGGCAACTGGCTGATCGGTGGATATGATCATCTGCGCAAAGCCCCTCGCACATTCCGTCTCAGTCGTATTGAGCGGTTGGAAGTTACCGAGAAAACATTCATCCGCCCGAAAAACTTCCTCAAAGATTTCGGCAAAGATGAGAAGTTCGACGTGACCGTGAGGGCGATCTTCAGCAACGATGTGGCGCGATGGGTGGTGGAGTCCCGTCCGTTCTTTCTTGCCCGCCATCGTCAAACACCAAACGGACTCCATGTTCTGCTCAAGAGCAATAACGAAGAGCAGCTCATCCCCTGGCTGCTGAGCTGGGGTTCACACGTCAAAGTCCTTTCTCCCGAGTCCATCCGTAAGCGTCTTGCCGCTGAAGCGGAGAGAATGCTCGCCGCCCATAGGCCTCCCGAAGAAAAATCCTAAACATTTGCTCGACTTTTTCCCCGAAAACCTGCTGACATAGGGTTGTCACTCCCTCGGTGTATATTGCGTGGCAAATTGACTCACAAAAAGCAGGAGGGAGAATGAAGCTACTCAAAGGTAAGGTCGCCGTCGTTGCGGGGGCCACCCGCGGAACGGGGCGCGGCATTGCATGTATGTTGGGCGAAGCGGGCGCAACAGTCTACTGTACTGGACGCAGCACGCGGGAGAATCGCCCGAAACAACCACCGAGGAAAAGAAAACCCTTCGACCTCGCACATCGTCCGGAGACAATTGAAGAGACCGCGGAAATAGTGGCCGCGCGCGGTGGCATTGGGATCCCTGTGCAAGTGGACCACACGGTTGTAGAGCAGGTCAAGGTCCTCTTCGAACAAGCCCAGAAGGAGCAAGGACGGCTCGATCTACTAGTCAACGATGTCTGGGGCGGCGATGAACTGACGGAGTGGAAGCCATTCTGGGAACACTCGTTACAAAAAGGATTGTTGATGCTGCAACGCGCGATCCATTCTCACATTATCACCAGTCACTATGCCGTTCCGTTGATGATGAAAACCGGTAACGGTCTTATTGTCGAAATAACCGACGGAGACCACTATGGGTACCGCGGCACGTTCTTTTATGACTTTGTGAAAACATCCGTCATTCGCATTGCCTTTGCGCTGGCGACAGAGCTCCATAAAAAGAAGATCACAGCGCTCGCACTTACACCCGGGTTCATCCGCTCGGAAGCCATGCTCGAATATATGGGTGTCACGGAAGCGAACTGGAAGGACGCGGTGAAGAAGCGGCCGGACTTCAGTGAATCCGAGACTCCGTTCTATGTCGGCCGCGCAGTTGTGGCGCTGGCGACAGACCCCAGGGTCTTCAAAAAGACCGGAAGGGTGTACGCTGCGTGGGATCTCGGGCCGGAGTACGGTTTTACGGATGTCGACGGTCGACAGCCAGACATTCGCACCTGGATCGAAAAGAATATGAAGTGGCAATGGAAAAATTGCGACGATGTATTTTATGAGTACTGGGGCAAGCCGTCCTCGGGCATTCTGTGATCGATTTCTTACTGTTCAATCTCACGATCCTCCCTCGGAGAAAGGCACACGGGGAGGTAGCGTAATGATGAAAAACAAAACACGCTGTCCGTGGGGCGACAGCGATCCGCTCTACACGATTTACCACGACCGTGAGTGGGGCGTGCCTGTACACGACGACCGGAAGCTGTTCGAGATGCTGATTCTCGAAGGCGCTCAGGCCGGCTTGAGCTGGATTACGATCCTGAAGAAGCGGGAGAACTATCGGAAGGCGTTTGATAACTTCGATGCAAAAAAGATTGCCCGCTACGACAAGAAGAAAGTTGCACACTTATTAAAAAACGATGGCATTGTACGCAACAGGCTGAAGATCGAGGCGACGATTCGGAACGCGAAGGCATTTTTGGCAGTGCAGAGAGAGTTCGGTTCGTTCGACAAGTACATCTGGAGATTTGTCGTTGGCAAACCCAAAATCAACAGATGGAAATCACTGAAAGAGATTCCGCCGGTGACGCCGGAGTCCGAGGCAATGAGCAAGGATTTGAAGAAGCGTGGATTCAAGTTCGTGGGCTCGACGATCTGTTACGCGTTCATGCAGGCGTGCGGGATGGTCAACGATCATTTGGTCGATTGTTTTCGGTATAGACAAGTACAATAATTTGTAGGGGCATAATATATTACGCCCCTACAAAGGAATTTATGAAAAGAACATCCAAGCAAAAGATTCTCAGAGAACTCCGACAAATCCCCGGCGTTGGCAAGAGCATTGCCGAAGATCTCTGGGAACTGGGGATTCGAAGAATCTCTGACCTTAAAAGGAGAAATCCAGAAAGGCTCTACTACAAACGCTGCGAGCAGCAGGGCGTTCAAATCGACCGCTGTCTGCTCTACGTCTTCCGCGGCGCTGTTTATTACGCGTCCCACAAGAAACACAACCCCCGGCTGCTCAAGTGGTGGAATTGGAAGGATTGATTCGATACATTCTTTGCACTCAGAGTAACGAAAGGGATTCTGCTTGAATTACACTGCTACTACGTTCCTCATCTTCAGTCTGATCTCTTCTGCCGCAGCGCAACAGACCTTCATGCCGTTGCAGCGCCTCAACAGCTCGATAAAGCTTGACGGCGTGAACAATGAGCCTGCATGGGAAGCCATTCCGCCCTTGCCGCTGGTGATGAACAGCCCGACGTATAAAGGCACGCCGACGCAGCGGACGGAAATTCGCATCGCATACGACAAGGACTATCTGTATGCGGCAGGCCGTTTTTATGACACCGATGCGGCAAACATGCGAGCCACTTCGCTCGTGCGCGACGGCAACGGTCCGGCGGATGATATTTTCTGTCTGCTCATTGACAATTTCAACGACAACGAGAACGCGCTCGGTTTTACCACATCACCTTCAGGGAACCGCGGCGACTTTACGGTCTTCAATGATGCGGAAACCCAGGGTCCGCCGCCCTTCAACGAAAGCTGGAATACGTTCTGGGACGTTGCCGTCTCAACAAACGGCGAAGGCTGGTTTGTGGAAATGCGCATTCCGTTTTCGAGCCTGCGTTTTCAAGATCGAGATGGCCGCGTGGTTATAGGTATCATCGCTTGGCGTTATTATCCCCGAAACAATGAAACCGTGTTATTCCCCGATATCCCCCCGAAGTGGGCATGGGGCATTATGAAGCCGTCCGTTGCACAAGACGTCGTGCTGGACGGAGTGCATAGCCGCAATCCTCTCTACGTCGCGCCCTACGTCCTTGGCGGAGTCGGGCATGAATTCGAGCTCAACAATGATTCCACCGCTTATGCGCGATCCGAAAGCCGCCAACGCGAAATCGGTCTTGACCTGAAATACGGCATCACGAGCAACCTCACGCTCGACGTAACGTTGAACACCGACTTTGCTCAGGTTGAAGCAGACGATCAGCAAGTGAATCTCACGCGATTTTCGCTCTTCTTTCCTGAGAAGCGTCTGTTCTTTCAAGAACGTGCCAGCATTTTTGATGTTTCGATGGGCGGACCGAACCGGCTCTTCTACAGCAGAACGGTTGGACTGTCAGAAGAAGGTCCTGTCCGCATTTTTGGCGGCATACGCTTGGTGGGACGTCTCGGTGCGTGGGATGTGGGATTTCTCGACATGCAAACAGACAAGAGCATCGATTTGCCGTCCGAAAACTTTGGCGTGCTGCGGCTGCGGCGGCAGGTAGTGAACGAGAATTCGTACGCGGGTGCAATGGTCACGAGTCGCGTTGGTCGTGATGGTAGCTATAACTTCGCCTATGGGTTGGATGGAATTTTCCGCGTGAGCGGCGATGACTATCTGATTCTGAACTGGGCGCAGACGTTTGACGATGAGCTCGTGCGCGCTAAGAATAGTACGCTTACCAATATTCTGCGTGCTCGCTTTGGGTGGGAGAAGCGAACCAACCAGGGCTTCGGCTATGAAGCAAGCTTCAGTTACTCGGGGCCGGATTTTGACCCTGCGATGGGGTTTGCCCCTAGAGTCGACGTTACACGCGTCGGTGATAGAGTCTTCTACGGCTGGCGGCCCGATGAAGCATCTTCCATCCAAAATCATATTCTGACGTTCGGCGCAAATGCATTCTTCAGAAACACGGATGGCGCTGTGGAGTCTGCAGAGATAGGGCCGGAGTGGAACGTCAATTTCAAATCCGGGGCCTTCGGACGCCTCGCGTTCAAGGTGCTAAAGGAAGCATTGACAGAGTCGTTCGAGTTGAGCGACAATGTTGAGGTACCGGTCGGAAGGTATCAGTTCTACAATCTGAGCGCATTTTACCAAACGCCATGGGGTGGACTGTTGCAGAGTGGCTTCAACCTCGACGCAGGCACATTTTACGACGGCACCAGGGTTTCTGCAGGCTTCGTGCCAACTTGGACTGTCTCCCAACACTTGCAACTGAGTGGTGAATATCAATTGAATCGCGTTCGGCTTGAAAACCGCAATCAGGAATTCGATGCACATATTGCACGCTTCCGTGTAAAAGCAACGCTCAACACAGAATTATCTTCAGCGACCTTTATCCAGTATAGCAGCGACTTCCATGACGTGACTGTTAATCTCCGGCTCCGGTATAACCCGCGCGAAGGCAACGACCTTTATTTGGTGTACAATGAAGGGCTGAACACCGACAGGTTTCGCGAGCGGCTCGTGCTGCCGTTTACAAGCACGCGCACACTGTTGCTCAAATACAGCTACACCTTCATTCTCTAGCGCAAGATGGAGCCCACCGTTAAGGTGGACTCCATCTTCAAAATCCTGTACATTAGGCGGAAATAAATTTTCGCCTTTTTCATTTCTTGTAGAGACCAACCATGAAAAAATCATCGTCACGCAACAACACATTGAGCATCGCCACGCGCGCTATTCACGGCAACAAGTTATATCCATATAAAGGTCCTGTCTCGTTCCCAATCTACCAGA
>CAYJSZ010000057.1:0-15555 GCA_964372545.1 uncultured Ignavibacteriaceae bacterium | reverse complement strand
CTACTTCTGCACTCTCAACAAATTCACCACTCCCGCGCCGAGGAAAATCAAATTTGCCATCCACGCGGTCAAGAAGGGATGCAGGTCGCCGTTGTAGCCGAACACCTGGCTGGTCTTCATGAAGCCCATGTAGAGGAAGGTCATCGCAACGCAGATTCCAAACTCAACGGCTACACCGCTCCGTCGCCGCATCGAACCGAACGTCACGCCAAAGAGTGTCACAACCACACTCGCGAACGGGAACGCAACCTTCGCGTGGTATTCTACCATCCAACGCGCAATGTCCTGCCCTGCTTGCTTCTGGTTTGCAATAAACTCGCGAAGCTCGGGGTAATCCATCTCGTCCGGCTTGCGCTGCTTCTTCGCCATTTCGTCCGGTGTGATGCTCAATCTTCCGAGAGAAAGCTGGGAGAAGAAATGGATCGCTTCCTGCTCGCCGTGAATTTCCCTCTTTGCCCCCCGCAGAAGCAGCCAGCCCTCTGAGTTATTCCCCATGCTGCTGTCCGATATGCTCGACCATTGCATCATGTCGGCATCGTAGCGTCGGGTCAGCACGGTCAGGTTGGTGTCTGCAAAATCCTCGACGCTGACGCGTGTGGCGGACTTAGACTGCGGGTCGTAATATCCCAGCGACACAATGCGCGTTCTTCCATCCTGGAAGAATAAATTGAAGCGGTTTTGGGCGTCGACTCGGTGGAGGTGTTGGCGCTCGATGGCGAATTTCCGCTGGTTGGCATACGGCACGATCCACCCGTTGAAGTAGACCGACCCGGCGCTGACGGCCAGGGCCACGACAACAAAGGGAATGAGCAGGCGGTAGAGACTGACCCCGCTGGATTTGATCGCGGCAAGCTCGTTCTGGTTGGTGAGCCGTCCCATGACGAAGAGCGCCGCCAGCAGCATCGCCACCGGCGTCATGAGCTTGATGATCTCCGGGGCGAAATTAACGTAGTACTCGACGATGGTCTCGGTGGAGGCGTTGGCATCGATAAAGTCGTCTAACTTTTCCACCATGTCGATCATGATGAAAACAAGTGTAAAGGCGACGAGCCCGAAAAGAAACGCGGTGATGAATTGCCGTACGAGGTAGCGGTCGATGATGGACATCATAACGCGGCGGGCTCCTCTTCCATGCGCCATTGTTTGGGAATAAAACGAGATACGCTCGACCAGTCAATCGTCAAGGTTTCACGTGCGGAATGAATGGTTAAATACATTCCGAGGAGGCCGATGATGATGTTGGCGATCCACATACCGAGCCACGGTTCGACAACCCCGCGGTCGGCAAGGCGTTCACCGGCAATCAGGCACGCCCAGTAAAACAAGAAAAAGCCGAGGCTGAGACTTGCCGCCATCCCGAACGTCCCTTTCCGCGCCATGATGCCCAGCGGCACACCGACAAAGACAAACACGAGGCAAGCCACAGGGATTGCGTACTTCTTGTGGATCTCGACAAGAAACTCACGCGCACGTCTGTCGAATAGCTCGATCTGCGAGTATTCCTGCTCGACCGACGACCGGAATCCCGACACGAGGGCGGAAGCAGCAACGGCTGGACTTAGGCCGGACTGGGGTTGTGATGAATCGCGCGGGGCAGGCGTGAGGAGTTTATCCGTTTGAGCTTTGATCAGTTCTGCGACGCGCGTCTCTGTAAGTTTCCGTTCTGTGCGAATGCTATCGACAATGTGTTGCATTGCTTCGACGCTGAGCTCCCGGTCTCCGCGGGAGAAGGCGCTTTCCTGCGACCGCTGGAAGTCGAACCCCTCGGCGTTCATGGCAATGCGGTGCTTCTTGAATCGGATTTTGCGGTACTCGGAAACATTTGTCGTGCTGACCTCGTGGATCTCTCCGTCGTACAAATCCATGATGACCTTGCGATAATCGGGAGAAAAAGAAATCGTTCCCCGCTTTGCCGTCACCGTCGCGTGGAGGTCGCTGCGGGTGTAATCGAAGATGGTAACGCCTTCGAGGTCGTTGGAGTATTCAAAGGTCTTCCGAACGAGGATGCTGTATCCCTGTAAAGCTTGCGAGAAGAGGCCGGGAACGAGCGAGAGCGTCGGTTTCTTGCGTGAGATATCTCGCGAAAGAACGGCGACTCGGTGGTTGGCGTCGGGAAGAATATCGTTGTTGAAGACCAACACAAGATAGGAGATGAGGATTGAAGCGAGGACGACGGGAGCCATCATGCGATAGAGACTCACGCCGTTTGAGCGCATGGCAGTTACTTCGTGCGTGGAGGACATCGAGCCGAACGCCATGATGGTCGCGACGAGGACCGACATCGGTACGGCAAGCACGACCATCCACGCGAGGTTAAGCGTCGTCAACTCGATAATGACAGCCGCAGATAGGCCCTTTCCTGCAAGTTGATCCATGAACTTCACAATGAACTGCAGGAGGAAAATTCCCATCAACACGAGGAATGAGGAGATGAAAGGAATGAAATGCGTCCGCAGAATGTGTCGCCAGAGAATCCACATGGGAATAATATAGCCAAAATGCGGAGGGATTACAAACGCCGTGCTTTAACCCTCACCCCTAACCCCTCTCCCGTTTTGGGAGAGGGGAATCGAGCTCTATTAAAGACAGGGTGGGAGTCGTTGCCTTTGCAACCGTCTCTCGCTATATTCAAAGCCATGGAAATACAAAGAGAAAAAATGTTGAGCGCGGAAGAGTTGGCCCGCCTGCGCAGAGAACACCTTCTCAAAGGCATACGCGAAGAAGAGCTCGACCCGAATCCGTTCAGCCAGTTCCAACGCTGGCTGCAGGAAGCGATGAACGCTCCGTTTCTTGAGCCGACTGCCATGACGCTCGCGACCGCAACAACAGACGGAAAACCCTCCGCACGCATGGTGTTGCTCAAGAAGGTTGATGACCGGGGTCTTGTCTTTTTCACCAACTTTGAAAGCCGCAAAGGGGATGAGCTGACGCAGAACCCCAACGCGGCACTCTTGTTTTTTTGGGATGCCCTGGAACGGCAAGTTCGAATCGAGGGCAATGTCGAGCGGACGTCCGAGGATGAGTCGCGGGAATATTTTAACCAGCGACCTTTTGCAAGTCGCATTGCGGCGACGGTTTCCCATCAAAGCACGGTCGTCGCGAACCGTGCCGAATTAGAACAGCGCTTCAACGATCTGAAAGCGAAATACGAAGGCAACGACGTGCCGTTGCCTCCGTTTTGGGGCGGGTTCCGTGTTATTCCGCACGCGTTTGAATTCTGGCAGGGCCGCGAAAATAGATTGCACGACCGATTTCGGTATTCAAAAAAAGACAGCGCTTGGGTGATTGAACGCTTAAGCCCGTGATTTGCGATTCTCTGCGACCTCCGTGTCTCTGCGTTGTAGTTTTTAGAATGAAATTAGGACACCACTCCGTGAGGTGCTGACTTGCTATTATTCTATTTTTTTCTTAAGTTTTTTCCAACTGAAAGCCACACTCGTGCGCTTGCAAATCATTCATGAACCGGCTCCAACGTCGGCCCCCCAATCATCATGGAGTAGAATTAGCCTCTTCGCTACCATCGCAGCATAACACGTGCAGTAGAATCTGAGCAGTTGCGCGCTCATGTATCATCCGTCCATAGCTTAATCGATTGCGTGATTTCAGGTAGCGGTCAACGAATCCAGGGAAGTAGTGTCCGTGCACGAGACGGTTCGAAGCAACCGGTTCGATCGTTGCTCATGCAAGTGGGCTTCAGTGTTTCCCTTCTTGTCAGTATCCTCTTCTTAGGAACTACCACCCAGCGCAGCGACAACTCGGTTGCCGTGCCCTCGTTGTGGTTCGAAGAATCCCCGTCTCTGGTGTTGTCTGCACAAGATACTGTTCCACGAAAAGTGTCCTCCGGCAAAATCTCCCGCCGGGCCAGGGCGCTACAGCAAAAGGTGGGCAAAACGGACACGACTGGGACTCCACGGGAAACTAAGGGAGTCCTCGACTCCCTCCGGGCGATGCCTCGGGATTCTTCCGCCCGGCTTGCGCACTTCCAGCCGCTTCGAAAAGACCAGCCACAGGTAGATCCCTTCCCGCGTAAAAACTACATGCTCTTCCTTCCCGATCCTGCCCAGCTCCAAGCCCAGCACCGGTTGGATTCACTCGAGTGGGTGTACAGGGTTCGTCAGACGGTTCTCGGAGTGGACGTGAAGGTACCGCTGGAGATCCCGTTTGAGGAGTACACGAAGCTCCGGCTGTCGTCGACGGTTCGCCGGTATTGGGAAAACTTGGCTCAGTCCTACAAGCTGCAGGCAGAAAAGAAGAAGGGGTTGAGCGAATTGTTCGGACAGGTAACGAGTGTCGAGATCCCGGTGCCGAAGAACCCGCTGTTCAGCATTTTCGGGCCGAATAGAATTCGCCTGCTTATCAACGGGTCGGTCGATATTCGCGCCGGCTTCCGCAATACGAAATCGGACGTCTTCACCGTGAACCCGCTGGGGCAGGAGCGAAACGAGCCGGATTTTGGTCAGGATGTCCAGGTCAATGTGAAGGGGGAGGTTGGTGACAAGCTCAAGATCGATGCGGACTGGAACACCAGCCGTCAGTTTGAGTACGAGAACCAGGTGAAAGTTCGGTACACGGGGTATGAAGATGACATTGTGCAGAGCGTTGAGGCCGGCAACGTTTCCCTCGGTACGACCTCGTCGTTCGTCTCCAGCAACCAGGCGCTGTTCGGTGTGAAGGCCGGTTTCCAATTTGGACCGCTGAAGTTGACCACCCTTGCATCCCAAAAGAAAGGACAGATCAGGTCGTTTGATCTCACCGGCGGCACGCAGGCGCAGCCGTTTGACCGCCGCGCCACGGATTATGTGAAAGACCAGCACTTCTTTGTGGATACTGTCTATATTGCGTGGTTTGATTCGGTGTACTCGAACATACCGGCCCACGTCAACCAGGGTCTGCAAATTCGCGACATGGAAGTCTGGGTTTCCCGCATCGGCAACGAAGACCCGAATGAGCGGGATGTGGTAGCATTCATCGACCAGCAGAAAGTACTCCAGACGCAAAACAACATCCCCGCCCGAGGTGGGGAATTCAATCAAGTCCCTGGCGAAGTGGAAGTAGGGAGGTTCATTAGGCTCGACCCGGCGGATTACACCTACCATGAGTACGCCGGCTACATCACGTTGAACCGGCCGATCCAGCAGGAACAGGCCATCGCGGTAACGTATTCCGTTCCCAGCCCTCTTGACTTGAGCCGTACGGTCGACATCGGCAACTTCGGAACGAAGGACACGCTAAAGAACGTCAAGCTGGTGATGAAGTTAGTGCGTCCGCAAAAGTTAGGTCCGCAATTTCGGCTGGCGTGGCGGTTGATGTTGAAGAATATCTATCCTCTTGGTGGGCGCGGTATTAAGAAAGAAGGCTTCGAGCTGAATATCTACTACGAAGTACCGGGCCGGCCACTCCCCGGGGACGACAACATCTTCGGCTATAACCTCATTCAAGTTTTTGGGCTCGACCGCTTCGGCGAAGAACCGGGCTCTCCACCTGACGGAAAAGTTGATTACTACCCGGGCTTGACGATCAACCAATCGCGCGGGGAGCTGATTTTCCCGACCGTCGAGCCATTCCGTCAGGGTATTCGAAAATTTTTCCTGGATCGCGGTCGCACGATCGCTGAGGCCGACTCCTTTATCTTCCGCGAAGTGTACGACACGACATACAACGGCGCGCTGAACAGCCAGCGCAACCGCTTCCTCATCAAAGGCAAAACGACCGCATCGATTGCATCGACCTACAATCTCGGCTTTGGAAACCTGGTAGAGGGCAGCGTACAGGTTATTGTGGACGGACAGCCTGCAGTGCCCAACACGGATTACACCGTCGATTATATTACGGGTCAGTTGGTCATCAAGAATCAGGCGCTGCTGGTGCCGGGCCGGAGTTTGCAAATCCGCTACGAAGCGAACGACCTCTTCCAGCTCGCGTCGAAATCGTTGCTTGGCGCGCGCGGCGATCTGGCTATCGCGAAAAACAGCTCGCTCGGCTTCACCGTCATGAACCTCAACCAGCAGACCTTGAGCGACAAAGTACGGCTGGGCGAAGAGCCGATCAGCAATACGATTCTCGGGTTTGACGGCGGAACGAGCATCAACCTCGACGTTCTCACGCAGGCGGTGAATGCGTTACCGGGCATCCAAACCAACGCTCCGTCGACGTTTTCGATCAAAGGCGAAGCGGCATATATGCTGCCCGACCCCAACACGCGCAAGAGTACCATCCCGCAAGACCAGGGAAGCGGGATCGCCTACATCGATGATTTCGAGGGTGTGCGAAAGACTATTTACCTGGGGACAAACTACGGCCAGTGGCGCGACGCGAGCCCGCCGTTCTACATGGAGCAGTTAGACCCGTACCGACCGCTCGACCGCACCGTTTCGACGATCGACCTCAACGTGTTGAGAAGCCTCTTGCCCGATACGACGAAGATGGAGTACAAGGGTAGAATGAGCTGGTACAACATTTTCCCCAGCGACGTTGTCGTGCAGGATCTGAGGCCGGCCAAGATTGTGAAGCGCGGTGATGAACAGGTCACCGTTCTGAATCTAAACTTCAAGCCTCAGGATCGCGGTGCCTTCAACTATTCCATGGATCTGGAAGGGAAGTTGATTGCCAATCGACCGAAAGCCTGGGCCGGCATCATGAAGCTGCTGGGAACTACCACCACCAATCTGGTCGATGAGAATATCAATTTCATCGAATTCTGGGTCCGCATCGAAAAAGGCCAGCCGTCCGTCAGGCTCCACATCGACTTAGGCTTGATCAACGAAGATGTTATCCCCAACCGGCGGCTTGACACGGAAGATGGACTCGACGGCGGGCTTCGCAACGGCATTCTCGGCCCCGGAGAGGATGTCGGATTGGATGGCTTAACGAATGAGCAGGAGCGCTCGCGGTTCAACACGTTTCTTGCGAAGTACCCGCAGTATGTCGGAGACCCATCCGGTGACGACTGGATTCAGCCGCAATTAGGGTCGCTCAACCCGAAGGATTACGCGAGCGTCAACGGTACGGAAAACAACTCCAAAACCGAAATCGGACGATTCCCTGATTCGGAAGACCTGAATCGGAATAACGTGCTCGACCGGACGAACAGCTACTTTGAATACGTCGTACCGATGGACACGACCAATAGCGAGTTCCGACAGTTTGTCTCGGGTGGCGGCGCGAACAAATGGTATCAGATCCGCATTCCGCTCAACGAGTTCAAAACGAAGATCGGCGACCCGACCTTTACCGTGGTCGAGGCGGTGAGAGTGTGGATTGAAGGTGCGCAGGATGAAGTGCTGCTGCGGCTCGCAGACTTCAACCTCGTCGGCAGCAACTGGGAGGAGCTGGTAAAAAACGACAGCACGTTCCGTGTCAGTGTGGTCAGTGTGGAAGATAATCCCGGTATCTATACGCCGCCGCCCGGTGTCGAGCGTGCACGTGATCGCACGCGTCCCGACGAGAACATCATTCTTAATGAGCAATCGCTCGCGATGATCATCAGTGGTTTGAAGGATGGCAGTTCGCGCCAGGCCATCAAGCGGTACGCACGAGCGCTCGATATCTTCAGCTATCGCGCCCTGAAAATGTTCGTCCACGGTGAAAATCGGCCGGGGCGCGAATTCCGGTATGTGGATTCCACGAACTATGACGCGGAGGTCTTCCTGCGGTTCGGAAGCGATTCGCTCAACTATTACGAGTATCGGTTGCCGGTGCATCCGGGGTGGGATCCGGCGAACGACGTCACCATTCGGTTCGCGGAAATCACTGCCATGAAGCTGGAGCGCGACAGCGCTCAATCGTTCAGCTCCCGGATTCAGGCGCCCAACGGTCCTCCCGGCGCGACCTACCAGGTACGCGGGTTGCCAACGCTGACCAATATTCGCTTCATCGCCATCGGCGTCGAGAACCCTGCCGGGAAAGGTAGAGCAGTGTTGGACGGTGAGATCTGGGTGAACGAGCTTCGTCTGACGGAGGTGGACAACACCCCGGGCTGGGCGTACCGCTTCGATACGGCCGTGAGATTTGCCGATGTCGCGAGTGTCACGTTCGCCTTGACGCAACGCGACCCGAATTTTCACGCCCTCGAGGAGCGCTTCGGCTCGCGCAACAGCGACCGTAACTGGAACCTCGCAGCGAATATCGGCTTTGAAAAATTCCTGCCGCAGAGCTGGCGCGGTTCCAACCTGAGTTTTACCTACTCACACACGGAAGCAGTTCAAAATCCCAAGTACGTTCCCGGTACGGACATCGTCGTCAATGAAGCGGCCGACCTGGTCGACCGGCTGAATCAGCAGCGCGGCACACCGGGGAGCGTCGCACAATCTTCTGACCAGGTCCGGGCCCACAGCCAGACACTATCCGTCTCTGAAAATTACGCGCTGCCCACGATGAGAATTGTTCTGCCGGTTGAGTCCGGCTGGGTGACCAAGACCATCAATAGCATGAGTTTCGCATTTACCTACAATACCACGACGCGCCGAAGTCCACAGACGGCGTCCTACAACCAGTGGGCATGGAGCACGCGCATGGCCTATGGCGCTGACTTCGGTGAGAATTCCCTTGAGCCGTTTGCGGATCTGGGAGATTTCTTCCTCTTCAGCCCGTGGAAAAAACTGAAGCTGTTTTACACGCCGCGGAATCTGAACGCATCGGCCGTGCTGAACAGGAGCCAGACCAACGAGCAGGCCCGGGACCAAAGGGATCCGAAGCCCACCGTGCGCAACCTCAATGCAACGCGCGGAATGAGTTTTTCCTGGCAACTGACTGATGGAGGGCTTCTGAATATCGGCACGGAGTACAACCTCAATATCGCAAGCTCGCTGCTGCATTTCGAGGTCGATCGGCTGGGACGTCAGCGAAGCTTTTCCGAGATCCTCGGGAATGTCTTCGGGAGGGAGAAGCTGGTCGATTTTGGCGTAAGCCAGAGCTATGGCCAATCCATCAACCTGACGACGCGACCGGCGATCATGACGCTCCTCGGTATCGACAAGATCGTTACCTTCGGCACGCGCTATACCACGCAGTATGACTGGACCAATAATATTCAGGCTGGAGATCTCGGCAGGGCAGCTCAATGGAGCAGTAACCTGAGCACGAATCTCGATATCGATATCAAACAGATCGGCAGCGCGATCTGGACCGAGGCGACGAAAGCGCAACCGCCGGTACCCGCAGATTCGTCCGTTCAACCGCCGGGCGCAAGCCTCTGGACGCGCATGGAGCAACTGAGCAGGCTTTTTGTCAAGACCCCGTTGTTTGATTTTGAAAAGTTCAACCTCTCGTTTACGCAGCAGAATCGTTCGCAAAACACCGGCCTCGTCGGCCGCACGGGCTTCGACAATCTCTTCGCACGCGTTCCGTTCTTTCAGGAATCGCTGCCGGAGTATGGCCCGTCGCTGTTGTATCAGCTCGGCCTCTCGACCGACCCCCACGGACAGGTGAAGATTCAAGGCAGCGGCAAATTTCCATTTTTCACCGCAACGACGATTCCGGGATTGCGAGCCCCCAACGGCAACTTGACAGACGCCTTTTCCCAGTCCAATCGCATCTCGATGAAAACCTCGCGGCCCTTGTGGGAAGGGGCGCGGCTGGAGCTGAACTGGACTCTCAACTGGGATTACAATGTCAATAAGACAATCCAGAGTGACGCAGAAGGGAATCCGAGCGTCCTCAACCGTCTCGTCAGTGGAAGTGTAGACCGTTCGTTTGTTTCTCTTCCGCCCGTCCTGTTCTTCAGGTTCTTCAAAACCAGTGTGGAAGATGTTAATAAGATTTATGAACGAATGAAAAGCGACCGTGAGGATCCACGCACGAACGATACGAAACTCTCCCAGGCGTTCGAAGACGGCCTGGAAGCATTGCCCATCGGCAAACGGCTGATCAGTGCTCTTCTCCCGCGTCCCAACTGGTCGATTCGGTGGGATGGGCTTGAACGGCTTCCGGTGTTGAATCTCCTGGCGCAACGCATCGGCCTCGACCATAGCTATACGTCAAGCTATCGTCGCCGGTGGAAGTTGTCGGCTTCCGGCGAGGAGATCACGGAAAGTCAACAGGTCACGTACGGTTTTAGCCCCCTCGTCGGTTTGAACATGACGTTTGGTGAAGTGATGAAAGGCAATTTGAGCGGCACCGTTCGGTATGGAACGACGACCACCCTCGACCTTTCGCCCTCTGCCCAGAATATCGTCGAATCCAACGCCACCGATGTCGCCGTTTCCGCGAGCTACGGACGACGCGGGTTCGAGTTTCCGTTCTTCGGACTTTCGCTTTCGAACGACATCGATCTGAGTTTCTCGTACACCTTCACTCGCAACACACGCAAAGTGTACGACATGAAAACGAATTTCAAGAAAGAGGGTACACCGCTGGAGGGGTCGAGTCGTACCATCATGGAGACGCGCATCCGGTACATTCTCAGCTCTCGTGTCACGGCATCGTTCTTCTACAAGTACACGAAATTGCAGCCGGACGCCGGTGGTTCGCGGATTCCGGGTTCCACCGTGAACGATCTTGGATTCGATGTCCGGTTGGCAATTCAGCCTTGAGCTGTTTCAGGTTTGAAGGTACACGCTCATCGTTCCCGGGACAGGTGGATGTGCGCACGAGGTAGTGTCCTAATTTGCCGGGCTGTCACGCTTGTCCCGACGTTTCTTGTCGGGAGTCCCCCGCAGAAAAGATTTGCGGGGCAGGCATACCGTGACAGGAAAAAGAGAAAACGGTCACGGATTCCTGCCCGCCTTGAACTTGCTCTCGCTGTGGCAGGCGGGGGTCCGTGACCTCCTTGTCAACTGAAAGTCGGACACTACTGCGCACGATGGTTCGTTGATTCTGAGGGCATTAATGGTTACTTTGAAATTATTGTAGAGCATGATATGACCATCGTAGGAACATCACGAAAAATTCTCTGGGTGGACGACGAAATCGACCTGCTGCGGGCCCACGTACTGTTGCTTCAGCAAAAGGGCTACGACGTGGATACTGCGGCCAACGGCGAGGATGCCGTGGAGATGGTAAAGTCGAAGAACTACGACCTCGTCTTCCTGGATGAAATGATGCCGGGCATGGGTGGGCTCAAGACGCTCTCACAGATGAAGGATATTACGCCCAGTCTCCCAATCGTTATGGTCACCAAGAATGAAGCGGAAAGCCTGATGGAGGAGGCGATCGGCAGCAAGATTAGCGACTATCTGCTGAAGCCCGTGAATCCCAACCAGGTGCTGATGGCGTGCAAGAAATTCCTCGAGGCAAAGAAGATCACCGGCGAACATGTGTCGCGGGATTACACCCAGGAATTTCAGCACATCGCACTCTCGCTCATGAATCCGATGGAGCACGAGGCATGGGTCGAGCTGTACACGAAGTTGATCAACTGGGACCTCGAGTTAGACGAGCATCCCGAGCTCGGATTGCGACAAACGCTTCAAGACCAGAAACGGGAATGCAATGCAGAGTTTGGGAAATTCGTGGATCGGAACTACCGCCAATGGATCGAGCAACGAGGAAAGAAACCGTTCCTGTCGAACGATGTCGTGGAACAGTATGTGCTGCCCGAGCTCCAACGTTCGGCATCGGTCTTCCTGGTCGTGGTCGATTGTCTTCGGCTTGATCAATGGCTCGTCATGGAACGGCTGCTCACCAGCTACTTCAACATCCAGAAGGACTATTATTACAGCATTCTCCCGACTGCAACGCCGTATTCCCGCAATGCGATTTTCAGCGGGTTGTTCCCCGGCGACCTGGAGAAGCGTTTCCCTGAAATCTGGCAGGCGGGCGAGGACGACGAAAACAGCCGCAACCGGTTCGAGCACCAGTTGCTGGATAAATTGCTCGAACGGAAACACATTCAGCTCAAGCCGGAATCGAAGTACGTCAAAATCCTTGACGCTGAATTCGGGCGCCAGATCGAATCGAACATCCTGTCGTACACGAAAAGCAAGCTCACGGCGATTGTCGTCAACTTCGTCGATATGCTGGCACACGGCCGGTCGGACTCGGCACTGCTCAAAGAAATCGCGCCGAACGAAGCGGCGTATCGGTCGTTGACACGGTCGTGGTTTTTGCACTCGTCCCTGTTTGGGATGCTCAAGACGCTCGCAACGCAGAAGAACGTCACGATCATCTTGACGACGGACCATGGCAGCGTTCGGTGTTTGCGCGGCTCAAAAGTCATCGGCGATCGCGAGGCATCGACGAACCTGCGCTACAAGTATGGACGCAACCTCAAAGTCGACGACCGGCATGCGGTGTTTGTCAAGGATCCTGCAGATTACAAACTGCCGAGAGGAGGCGTCACCACGAACTACATTCTTGCCAAAGAAGATTACTATTTTGTGTACCCAACGGACTATCATAAATATCTGAACCAGTATCGAGACAGCTTTCAGCACGGCGGCATCTCGATGGAAGAGATGATCCTGCCCGTCGTCACGCTAACGCCAAAGTTGACATGACGAACACCATCCTCACTCATTCGGAGTCGGAAACGCGAGCGTTCGCAATGTCGTTTGCCACGCAGTTGCAGCGCGGCGATGTGCTCGCCCTGACCGGTGAATTGGGCGCAGGGAAGACACAGTTTGTGAAAGGCGTGTGTGAGGCGTTCGGCGTTCGCGAGCATATCGCCAGCCCGACGTTTGTCATCCTCAATCGATACAGCGGAAGGGATCGGCACGGACGTGAGCTCCTGCTGTTTCATCTAGACCTGTATCGCGTGAAATCGTTGGAGGAAGTTTACGATATCGGCTTCGAAGAGTTTTTCTATGGCGATGACGTCGTGATGATCGAGTGGGCGGAGATGCTGCACGACCTATTGCCGGCGCGGCGCTACGATATCCGGTTATCGTTGGGAGCCACAGAAAACGAGCGTCGCATTGACATCGAGCTCCTCGATGGAGCGAAGGCCCGGCGAGTCGTTCATGCGAAGGCAGATGCATGAATCTGCTCGGCATTGAAACATCGACTGCGGCCTGTGGCGTAGCCGTCGTCAGTGACGGGGGGATGAATGTCGAGCGTTCGATCGTGGAAGCACACATTCATTCTGAGAAGCTCCTCACGCTGGTACGCACCGTTCTGGGAGAAGCGAAAATCGGTTTGAACGAGATCGATGCGGTTGCGGTTTCCATCGGTCCCGGCTCGTTCACAGGACTCCGCATCGGACTGAGCAGCGCCAAGGGTCTTTGCTATGCGTTGGAGAAGCCGCTACTGACTGTGCCCACGTTCGACGCAATCGCGGAACTTGCGGCGACGACACATCCCGGTTATTCACGACTGGCGATTGCTATCGATGCGAAGAGGGGAGATTACTATTACGCAACGTATGTCTCTCACCATGAGCAGTATGAAAGCCAGGAAGAGGTAGATCTCGTGAAGGAAGAGCAGGTTGTTCAGAAGCTGCGGGCGCTTGGTCACTCGTTGATTATCACCGACCGCAAATCCTCGTTGGCGCCACAGATCGATGGGGTAGTTCAACTCGGCAACCTGACCGAATATTGTCGCGCTTCCTCCGTGGCGAGATTGGGGCTGAGGAAATACTTCGCCAAAGAGTTTGCCGATCTTTCTGCAGTCGAGCCGATGTATCTCAAGGATTTTCTTGTGCGCACCGAAACAATCACTCCCGCCCAAGAGCAGCGGGACGTCCCGCATCTTAGGATTCCACTTTTGCGGGATTCAAAAAGCGGAACAAAAAACGCGCAATCACCAATCGAACATCCCTGCCCGCCAACGCGGGAGCCGAGGCAGGGCAGGCGGGGACAATAATCATGGCTTGGTTCCGACGCTCGAAGCAAGGCATCTCCGCCGAAGGTCAAAAAAAGGATATGCCGGATGGCCTGTGGACGAAGTGCACCGGTTGCAGCGAGATCATTCATAAGAAGCAACTCGAACAGAACTTTTTCTGCTGTCCGAAGTGTAATACCCATTTTCGCATCGGCAGCAAGGAGTATTTTGCCATACTCCTTGATGAAGGCACGCTCAAGGAGATGGATAAGAAGATGCGATCCGTGGACGTTCTGAATTTCGTCGATACGAAGCCGTACGACAAGCGTCTGGCGGAGACGACCAAAAAAACATCGCTGATGGATGCGATCCGTACCGGCACGGGCGAGATGGAAGGCATTCCCGTTGCCATTGCGTGCATGGATTTTACTTTTATCGGTGGTAGCATGGGCTCTGTGGTCGGGGAGAAAATCGCCCGGTTGATCGATGCTGCGATGAAGAAAGAACTCCCGCTCATCATCATCTCCTCCAGCGGCGGCGCACGAATGATGGAAAGTGCGCTCTCGCTCATGCAGCTTGCCAAAACGAGCGCGAAGCTTGCCCAGCTTTCGGACGCGGGAATCCCCTACATCTCCGTGCTCACCGATCCGACGACCGGCGGAGTATCGGCGAGCTACGCCATGTTGGGCGACGTGCATATTGCCGAGCCGGGTGCGCTCATCGGGTTTGCCGGACCGCGCGTCATCAAACAAGCGGTGGGAAAGGATTTGCCAAAAGGGTTCCAGCGCTCCGAGTTTCTGCTCGATAAAGGCTTTGTCGATATGGTGGTGTCCCGGAAAGACCTGCGCGCGACGATTGCGAAGATGCTCCGGTTAATTCAGGGCTGACGAACACATTCTGACATGTATGAAGATTCATATCCTTGGTGTTCCGATGGATCTCGGCGCCGGCCGTCGAGGGGTCGATATGGGACCATCGGCAATCCGTATCGCTGGCGTCGCCGAAAAACTTCGCAGCTTGGACCACACGGTTGTGGACGAGGGTGATATTCCGGTCAAGGCGCCGGAGCAACAAAGAATCCGCAACGAGAAGCTCAAATACCTTCCTGAAATTGTCCGCGCGTGTACGCTCCTTGCTTCAAAAGTCGAAAAGATAGTCCAGGGCGGCGGCTTTCCTCTGGTGCTCGGCGGGGATCATTCCATTGCCATCGGAACAATTGCTGGGTTGGCCGCGGCAAGTTCGAAGTCAAGCTCGACCTTCGGCGTACTCTGGATCGACGCGCACGGCGATCTGAACACCGACCAAACGACGCCCTCGGGCAATATCCACGGGATGCCGCTCGCCGCGTCCATTGGCCTTGGTGCGATCGAGCTGACGACGATTGGTGCGGTTTCTCGCAAAGTCGACCCGAAGAACGTCGTGCTTGTTGCCACACGCGAACTTGACCAGGGCGAGCGGACGATCATCAAGAAGCACGGCATAAATATTTTTACGATGGAAGAGATCGACAAGCACGGGATGGCTGTTGTCATCGCGAAGGCATTGCGAAAGCTGCATGAGGTCGACTTTTTACACGTCAGCCTCGACCTCGATGCCGTTGACCCTTCTGTCGCTCCCGGGGTCGGCACCCCGGTGAAAGGCGGACTGAACTATCGCGAGGCGCATCTCATTATGGAGACGCTCAATGAGGCTGAGAGAATGTCCTCGCTGGAAGTCGTCGAGGTCAACCCGATTCTCGACAATCGCAATCAATCAGCGGAGTTTGCCGTGGAGTTGATACAATCGGGGTTTGGGAAGAAGATTATCTAGTGCCGTTCCCAAAAAGTAATCTTGTAGTTTTAACTTGACAGCTACTGACGG
>CAYJSZ010000056.1:0-15728 GCA_964372545.1 uncultured Ignavibacteriaceae bacterium | reverse complement strand
CCTGTACCGGTTTTATTGTCAGAGATATAATCAAGATACATCAACGGCAGGACAACGGGAAGCGCCAAAAGATAATAGAACGGCAAGAGGATGAACAACAGCCTGCTCCGGTTCACCATGAGCATCGGATATTTGATGCCGAGCCGCCACGCGAGCGAGCCGAAGGGGCCGTAGGTGAAGAGGATCCGCTCGACCGCGAAGCCCGTGGACTCGAGTTTTGTTCGAATCTCCTCCACGCCGTACCCGGACCGCGCATGTTCTTCGACGAAGCTTTTCCCGTCCTCGCCATGGACGTCCGAGCCGCCTAAATTCGACGGCGTGTTCACCAGCAGTATTCCGCCCGGCTTGAGCGCCCGATACAAATTGCCCAGCACCCGGCGGTCGTCGTCGATATGCTCCATTACATCGACCGAGAGGACAAGGTCGAAGCGATTCGTGTGCTCGATGGCCGTCAAATCCTCCACCGCAAACGTGCACTGACGCAATCCCACCGCTTCAAAAAAACGCCGGCAATCGGCCACCTGTTCTACTTTCACATCTACCGCCGTGATGCGCGCGTGGGGAACATGCGTGGCAATGTAGTACGAGTATTGCCCGAATCCGCTGCCAGCATCGTATACTTCAACCGGCCCGTCGGCAGTTTGCAACACGTGACGCAGCGCCCGCTTCACATGCCACTCGCGTAGAAACATCGACCCCAGCAGCTTGTAGAACAGGATTCGCAGCCGCGGGCGATTGTGGACTATGTCCCCGAAGATTTTTTTGATCGGATCGTACTGCATGTTCCTTACGCTCCTGCCAGCAGCTCGATTGCCTCCACCATCGCATCCCACGAGTATTTCTTCCTCTCACGCTTCACGCCGGCGGAAAGCGTTGTCTCCATCCCTTGAGTATAAAACTTCACAATGGCATCGGCAAGCGCTTGTGGGTCATGGGGAGGTACAACGAGACCGGAGATCCCGTCCAACACCACCTCTGCCAGTCCACCGACATCGGTGGTGATGACGGGCTTGTTGAAGTTGTACGCAATTTGCGCAATGCCGCTCTGCGTGGCCGAGAGATAGGGCAGCACGACAACATCCGCAGCGCAAAAGTAGTCGGCTACACATTCATTCGGAATGTAGTCTGCGACGAGCTGAACGATGTCCTCCACGCCCGCCTGCCGGATGTGCTCACGGTAGGGCTGCTCGTCTTCGTAGAATTCGCCCACCACCAGTGTCCGTACCCTCATTGTTTGTTTCACTATCTTGAGCGCATCAATCAGAAGATGCACTCCTTTATACGGACGGATGTAGCCGAAAAACAAAATGACAAGCTCGTCAGAAATATGGAGTCGTCTACGCGCCTCGTCCTTTGGAACTGGGTCCCCAAAAATTTCATACACAGGATGAGGAACCTTCTTGTAGAGCGGATTCGTAACCGTTGCGAGCAAATCCTTCTCGACAGTATCAGACTGTACGATAAAGGCATCCACGACTCCGAATGCGTAGCGCGTGAAGAGCCGGTCGCCCGGCCGGCGCTCGTGTGGAATCACATTGTCGCAAATCGCGATCACCTTGGTCGCGGTGCCCCACTTGACGAGTCTGCAGATCGTTCCTAGGCACGGCCCGAAGAACGGCAGCCAGTATTTGAACACCACCACATCGGGGTTTCGCTTCCGCAAGTTCAATCCGACGCGGAGCCAGTTGAGTGGATTGATGGAATCAATCAATGACTCACTCTGAATCACCGCGCCCGGGTCGCCCGGCTCCTGTTGCGTCTTCCCCGGGAAGAGAAACTCGGGATACTGTCGCTTGAAGGTGATCATTTCTACCCGATGTTTTTTTCCCAGATGGCGTGCCAACAACGCATTGTAGTGTGCAATGCCGCCGCGCAGAGGATACGCGGTGCCGAGGATGAGGATCTTCATGTCCGCGGGAGGAGGCGCTGGATGGTCTGAACCACGCGCCCGGGTTTCAGGTACTGCATGCAGTTGTTGGGACACGTGGGCGAATAAAAGCAGCTGCACTCGAAATCCGGCTCAAGGATTTCACCGAGCCCGTACAGTTCAAATTCATGCTTGTTGAAGATGTTATTGAAGAGAACGATCTTTTTGCCCAGACCGATCGTGATGTGCATCGCCATCGTCACCGCGGTCACCACGAGGTCGCACTGATTGACCAGATTGATGAACTGCTGCAACGGATAATGGCCAAAATATTTCGCGCCGCTTTTACGGGCAATCATTCGGTTCTTCGCATCTTCCTGTTCGCCCCCTAAGAGAACTACTTTATATCCTCGTTGACGTAGTTGTTTCGCCGTTGCAACCCAGTACGGCGTTGGCCAGAGACGCGAGGTCCAACGCCCGCCACAGCCGGTGTTGAGACCGACGATTTTTTTCTTCCGGTTGAATTTCCATTTTTCATCCGTCCATGGCTCGAGGGGAAGAATGTATTTCTCCCCCTGGAACTCATAGCCGCACACCTCAAAGATCTCCTGCGGGTAGCTCTTGGTGTTTGCCTTGTTCAGATCGTCAAACACGCCGGTCAAAAACTTGCGCTCGGCGTCTTTATCGATCGGCGCGCACTTGCCGTTTTTGAGCGTAAAGCCCTTTTTGAGGTCAGCCGCGAGTTGCTCCGTGAGTGCACACGCTTCCAGTTCTTTATCCAGATTATAGACCCGTGTGAATCGGATCGACCGCAGCGTCGTGATTGCTTCCGGTGAAAACCTTAGCTTGACATCCACCTGCTGGGGCAATATTTCAGGAGACTGCGAGAGCCACCAAATCATTGCACGCGGGTAGTCCTGTTTTAGACGATGGAGAAGCGGCGTCGTGCGAATCACATCGCCTAACGCGCCAAGCTTGATGATGAGAATATGAGAATCGGTAGGGTCGTAGTATGAACATCCCTCGCAGTGGACACCGTATTGCTTATGCGGCGAACAAGGAATATCTCCACGAAAGTGACGGCAATCGGTATGAATCAACATTTCGGTTGTCGTTTTCTTCTATCCATTGTCCCCTGACAAATCCTTTCCCAGGGAGGACATACGTACCGCCGGTGCTCCAAGCTGTCTCTACTTCGGAGAGCTGCTTCTTTTTTCTTTGGAGAGAATCTCGCGGATCGAGTAGCCTTCGTCCGACCGCTGCTGCCGGGTAATCATCTCGCCCAGCAGTCCAATGGAAACAAATTGAATACCGATAATAATAAAGAGGAACCCTACAAGAAAGAGCGGTCGGTTACTGAGCGCAGTTACCCCCATGGCCCATTCGACGGAAAGATAAATGTCGATACCCGCACCGATGAGAAACGATACCATGCCCCACACACCAAAGAGATGCAGTGGCCGGCGGATGTACCGGGTCGTAAAGAGCACAGTGAGCAAGTCCAGGAATCCCCGGAAAAACCTGCTGATGCCGAATTTTGTATGGCCGTACTTGCGCGGGTGGTGCTGTACGACTTTTTCCCCCACGCGGTATCCTGCATAGTGCGCCAGTACGGGAAGGTAGCGATGCAGCTCCCCGTACACATTCAGTTCTTTCACAACGTCGAGCCGATATGCTTTCAACCCGCAGTTGAAATCGTGTATCGAGATTCCCGTCATCAGTCCGGTGACAAAGTTGAAAAAGCGGGAAGGCATGGTCTTGGTGATAGGGTCGTGCCGCTTCTTTTTCCAGCCGGAGATCATATCATAACGGTCGTCGAAGGCTTCCAGCAACCCCGGAATTTCCTCGGGGTCGTCCTGCAAATCCGCGTCCATCGTTACGACGAACTCGCCCCGCGCCTCGCGGAACCCGACCGAAAGCGCCGCCGACTTGCCAAAATTCCTGCGGAAACGAACGGCTTTGATTGCGGGGTTCTTCGCATGGAGTTCTTGTAGGACGCGAAACGATCCATCGGTGCTTCCGTCATCCACAAAAATAAGCTCGTAGGGTTTTCTCATGCGGGTCATTACGCCGGCGACCTTTTCCGAGAGCTCACGCAGAGATTCCTCTTCATTGTAGAGAGGAACGATAATACTCAGATAGGGAGTTGTGGATCGAGCCGCTGTCTTGGCTGAGAGGGACTTGGCCATGGGTTTGGAGGAACTGGGTCACGTTCGACGTTGCGCGGTCAAAGTAATTTATTTTCGTCCGAAATGCAAGACGACGTGCAAGCAATGACCTTCGAAGCCCGCGGAGAGACAGTAAGAACAGACCTCGAGGGTTTAATGCAGTAGATGCGTTGACATTCCTCGTGTCGTTGGTTATATTGCCTCCGCCAAATTTCCTTACGCGCATGCATGATCGCTCCAAGAAAATCTCTCGGACAACATTTTCTGCGGGATGAAAACATCGCACGAAACATCGTCAAGGCGCTTGGTCTGCACCGCAACGAAACCGTGGTTGAGATCGGGCCGGGAACAGGGGCGCTCACCAAGTACCTGACGAAGGCGGCCGCTACTGTCGTCGGCATTGAGGTGGATAGACGGGCGGTGGCGGTGCTGCGAAGCTCGTTTGGCGATACAGTGGAGATTGTCGAAGCAGATATTCTCCGGGTCGATTTGCACTCGTTGGCGAACAGGTATCGAAATCCGCTCCGCGTCGTCGGCAACATTCCCTATTACATCACGAGCGAGATTCTGTTTCTGCTTTTTGACAGCCGAACGGCAATTCAGGATGCAACGCTGATGATGCAGTCCGAGGTCGCACAACGGCTTATCGCCAAACCGAAAACGAAGAACTACGGTATTCTGTCGGTCTCAACACAGTTCTACACCGAGCCGGAGATCCTCTTCAAAGTCTCACGCAACTCGTTTTACCCCAAGCCGAAGGTCGATTCGGCGGTTGTGCGGCTCGCATTCAAGAAGGAGCTTCCGTCGTGCAACATCCCGCTGTTCACCAACATTGTACGCTCCACGTTCGGCAAACGGAGAAAAACTTTGCGGAATGGCCTGCGCTACATGGGGTTTTTGGACGAACAATTGAACGGACTCCAGGTCGACCTCAAGCGCCGTCCTGAGGAGTTATCGGTAGAAGAGTATCTTGATCTCACGGTCCAACTCGAACGGTTCAAGGAAACGGTATCGTACAGGTTCAATGCTTGAAGAAAACAACCACATCGAACCCACGCCACAGCAACCTCGTGAGCTGATTGAAGTCGATGACGAGCTGATGAAGGATATCGAAGAGCTCGCCCGTTCGCGCTCCGACTTCCTGTTGCTCAACATCCTTCAGGACCTCTATCCGGCCGATGTTGCACACATCATGAACCGGCTGGACACGGAGCAGGCCGAGTATGTATTCAGGCTTCTTCCCGGCGACACGCAGAGCGAAGTGATTCTCGAGTTAGACGACGTCCATCGCGAGCATTTTCTCAAGACACTTCCCCACCTGGAGCTCACCAAGCTCGTCCACGGCATGGATTCAGACGATGCGGCAGACATCGTCGGTGAGCTGACGGAGGAAAAAGCCGAAGAAGTTCTTGAGAGGATGGACGTTCAGGATTCTTCGCGGGTCGAGGAGCTGCTACGCTACGATGAGTCGACTGCCGGCGGCATTATGGCGAAGGAGGTCGCGGTTGTGCACCTCCGCGACACCTTGAAAAAGGCGATCCAGGTTGTCCGCAGAATGGCGAAAGAACACAAGAACATCTACACCGTGTATGTCGTCGACGATGACGGCGTTCTTGTGGGAAGTGTCGCGCTGCAAGATTTGCTGCTCTATGCCCCGAACAAGCGGGTGAACAAGCTCATGAGCGCTGATGTCATCAAGGCAACGACGGATGTCGATCAGGAAGAGGTTGCTCAAATCTTCAAGAAATACGATATCGTCTCCCTTCCAGTGACTGACAAAGCCGGCAAACTCTTAGGCAGGATCACCGTGGACGACATCGTCGATGTCCTCGAGGAAGAGCACGAAGAGGACGTTGCGCGGATGGTCGGCTCCGATGCCGATGAGTTAGAGCAGCGCTCCCCCGCACAAATCGCACTCCTCCGCTTGCCCTGGGTGTTGATCACGTTGTTTATAGAATTGCTGGCCGGGTTCGTCATTCACCACTTCGACCAAACGCTTTCGCAGATCATCCTCCTTGCCTCGTTTATGCCGATCATCTCGGCGATATCCGGTAACACAGGCCTCCAGTCAGCTACGATTGTCGTCCGCGGGCTCGCGACCGGCCATATCAACTTAAGTCGGTGGTGGGATCCGCTTGCGCGCCAGCTTCAAACAACGCTGATTATCGGCTCCGCTTGCGGCCTTGTGATCGGCATTATCGGAGGACTTTGGCATGGAAAGCCTTTGTTTGGGTTCGTCGTCGGTGTGTCGATGTTCATCTCGATCAACATTTCGGGCTTTGTGGGAACGGCGACCCCCATGATTTCCAAAAGCCTGGGCTTCGACCCTGCGTTGACTGCCGGCCCGTTTGAGACGGCCTTTCAGGACGTCGTCGGCATCTCTATTTTCCTGAGCATCGCGACGCTCCTGTTGCAGTGGCTCTAATCCCGGGTACGAATTTGGATCCTGTATGAACATTCGCAAGCTACTTGTTCCGCTGAATCCCGCCGACCTGATCACGGTTTCATTTCTGTTGTTCCTTACACTTCTCAATCT
Organism: uncultured Ignavibacteriaceae bacterium; assembly: GCA_964372545.1. GTDB lineage: Bacteria > Bacteroidota > Ignavibacteria > UBA10030 > UBA10030 > CAYJSZ01. Next base: position 9,157 of record CAYJSZ010000056.1, on the reverse strand, counting down.
GATTTTCTTTTCGAGAGTTGCAGAATGGTTTCTTCTCGTTCCCCTCAATATCATCTCGATCGCGCTGATCTTCATCCTGGCGTACGAGGCGGATGAACGAAAAACCGTTCTGTTCATGCTGCTGCATCGCTGGTATCTGTACGGCGCCGTCTTGTTACTGTTCAAAGAGACCTACCTGATGGTGCGGCCGATCCATCCTGTGGACTACGACCAGCTCCTGATCGACATCGACCGCTGGATCTTTGCCGTGAACCCGACACAGTGGCTTGCCCGGTATGCTCGTCCCGTCGTCACTGAGATCCTCCAGATCGGGTACTCTTCTTACTACTTGCTGTTCATCATTCTCGGCGTGGATGTGCACCGCAAGCATTCGTGGAAAGGATTCGACACGGCCGTCTTCATGGTGGTGTACGGTTTCTATCTTTCGTACCTCGGGTACTTTCTGCTGCCGGCAGTCGGTCCGCGATTCACGCTGCATTCGTTCGAGCTGCTGAACCATGAGCTACCCGGCCTCTTGCTCACCGAGCCGCTGCGTGCCTTCGTCAACTGGGGCGAATCGATCCCCACGAACATACCGAACCCTGTGGACTTTGTGCAGCGCGACGTCTTTCCCAGCGGCCATACGCAGCTTTCCCTCATCATGGTCTATTGCGCGTTTCATTATATGATCGACACGCGCTGGCTGATTGCCACACTGACGACGCTGCTCATCATCGGCACGGTCTACCTCCGCTACCACTACGTAGCCGACGTGGTTGGCGGCGTGCTCTTTTTTCTCTTCACGATCTGGTCGGGCTGGCGCATTATTATCTGGTGGGAACTCTGGCGCGGGCGCTCGGAGCTTGAAACTCACCCCAAAACTCCCTAAGTTGATGCTGTTTCTTTGTCTCGCCGTTGCGTGGTAACCGTATGACCCAAGAACAAATCCTGAAAGAGCTTGAACAGCTCGCCACAGTTTCCAACATTGCCGTCCGCTACGAAAAGGGCGATTTCGAGGGCGGCTTCTGCGTGTTGAAAGCCGAGCGTCTTATCGTGGTCAACAAGAAAATCGCTCCTGCCCGCAAAGCATCTATCCTCGCGCAGGGTCTGGCGGAAATCGGTATCGAAGAGATGTACCTCAAGCCCGCAGTGCGCGAGTTCATCGAAGACGAGCTCGCCCGCCAGATCCCGACCGAAGGTCGGGACGGGCTGGCAAAAACCGTAAAGCTCTAACTACTTCCTCATTCTCCAATTTGCATCACTAATTAACCACTCACCCTTCACCGCCGCATGCGCATTCTCGTCGTGAACGGACCAAACCTCAACCTGCTCGGTAAGCGCGAGCCTGCTCTCTACGGCTCGACGACGCTGGACGATATTGAGAAATCCCTCGCCAAGAAATTTCCGGATGTGAAGTTCGAGTTCTATCAGTCGAACGTGGAAGGCGTGGTGATCGACCATCTCCAGAAGGCGACGGGTGGCGCGTTCGACGGTGTTATCCTGAACGCCGGCGCGTACACGCATTACTCGTACGCCATTCGCGATGCAGTCGCGACATTGAACGTTCCGGTGATCGAAGTTCATCTGACCAACGTTCATGCACGGGAAGAGTTCCGTCATCGCTCCGTCATCGCCGCCGTATGCAAGGGTGTCGTCGCGGGCTTCGGGGCGATGAGCTACGAGCTCGCCGTCCGGGCCCTACTCGACATCAAACACTAGCGGTCGGATTCTTCTGTATTCCGACTGCTGAATTCTGACCACTGTTCCTCTATGATCAACGCCGTCGTCTTCGACCTCGATAATACGCTCGTGGATTTCATGGCAATGAAACGCCAGGCCATCGACGCAGCCATTCACGCGATGCGCGACGCGGGCCTGCGGTTGCCCGGTGAAGAAATTCGCAAGCGGATCGACGAAATCTATAAACAGCGCGGCATCGAGTTCCAGAATGTCTTCGACCAGCTGCTGTACGACGAATTCAGCAAGATTGACTACAAGATCCTTTCCTCCGGCGTCATTGCGTACCGCCGCGCGCGTGAAGCAGCGCTCGTGCCGTATCCCCATGTGTACATGACACTGGTGGAGCTGACGAAAATGCACCTGAAGCTTGCCGTGGTCTCCGATGCGCCGGCGCGGGAAGCCTGGCTGCGCCTGTGTTATCTTAATTTCCATCATATTTTTGACGCCGTGGTTACGTTCGACGACACCGGAGAGCGCAAGCCACAACCCGGACCGTTTCGCAAAGCACTGGAGATGCTCGGCGTGAAGCCGGAAGAAGCGTTGATGGTGGGTGATTGGGCGGAGCGGGATGTCGTCGGCGCGAAGCAGGTGGGGATGAAAACAGTGTTCGCGCGTTACGGCGATACGTTCGGCACGCTCATCTCGAACGCAGACTACGAGGTTGACGATGTTGCCGAGGTCATCGAGATCGTACGGAAGGAGAATCGTTAGACCGATGAGTGCGATTCAAGGCATCGGGATCGATATTGTCGACGTGCAGCGGATGAAAACATCGCTCAAGGAGTGGAACACCGCTCTGATGAGGAAACTCTTCACCGAGCGCGAGATTGCCTACTGCAAATCCAAGAAGCGGCCGCACGAACACTTCGCCGCACGGTTTGCAGCAAAAGAGGCCGTGAGCAAGGCGATGGAAACCGGCTGGAGCGGGAAGTTTCGCTGGAAGGATGTCGAGGTTGTGAACGAACCCTCCGGCGTTCCCCGGATCATTCTCTACGACCACGTTGCACGCATGCTTGCCAGGAGCAAGGTGCACCTCTCGCTCTCCCATACCAAGACCACCGTTGTCGCATTCGTCATCATCGAAAAAAAGTAAGGACATCACGGACTATCTCACTACAAACACAGAACCCCCGACGTTGTCGGGGGTTCTGTGCTACAATTTCCCATCCACGCTGATTACATCTTTTCCCAGCGCTCCTTGGCAATCTTCACCTTGGTACTCGTGGGATAATCTTTGACGACCCGCTCGTAATGCTCTTTCGCCTTCGCCTTATCCCCCATCCGCTCATAGCATTGCGCCATCATATAATGTGCATCTCCTAACTTCTCCGACTTCGGGTAGTTCATCGCCATCTCAAAATGTTTGATGGCTTCCTGGTATTGTTTCTTGGCGTACTGTGACTCGCCGATCCAGTAGTGGCAGTTGTCCGCCCAGTCGTCGCCGACACCGGCGCCGAGTAACGCCTCAAACTTTGCTATCGCGTCGTCGTATTTCCCTGCCCTCACTGCTCCCAGGGCTTCATCGTACGCACTCATGGCCCCCGGCGTTGATGACGGCATCTCCCTCGGCGTTTGCTTGCGCGTTTCTTTCATCGGTTGCACGGGCTTTGTCATTGCGGCATTCAGCGCCTCTTCGGCCTTGTTGGCACGATCGCGCTCGGCAATGACGTTTGCTTCCGATTCACTCAACCGCGCCTCCAGGTTTTTGTTATCCTGCTCCATTTTAACCATGCGCTGGCGCAGTGTAGTATTTTCCGTCCGCATCTCTTCCGTTTGCTTCTCGTACTCGGCAATCTTCTGCGCTTGTTGCTGCAGCATCTCTTCGCTGCCGGAACAGCCAATCAACATCATCATACTCACCAGCACAACACCAACAGTTAATCGCTTCATCCCTTCCACGCTTCTCTGTTGTGTCGCGAAAACCATATGGCCTCCAAGCTGTAAAATGCTTTCGTTGATTGAATCGCTGTGCCAATGTATCAATACCACGACTGAAAGTCAAGTGAACATGTTTTCACGCTTGTTATTGAGGCACGCGTTCAATATATTTTTGGAGAATGGTCTCGACAATGCGCTTGTACATCCTGTTGTTGGTCGGAAGTTTGTTCGCTGCAGGCTGCAGCAGCTCCAAGGATGCTTCTCCCCCGCCGAAACAACCCGCCGCCAGGCAGACATTCATCGATGAAGTGCGTCGCGAGCAAGCGCTCAAGCACTTCATCGACGGAGCCCTGTATGACAGCAAAGAAGACTACGCCCGCGCTATCCTCGAATACCAGGAAGCATTGACGTACGACCAGAATCCGGCCATTTATTACGCCATCTCCAAGGACTACTCCGCTCTCGGCAAGCAAGCGTTGGCGGCACAGGCCGCGCGCGAGGCCATCAGGCTGGATTCTACCACTATTGCGTACCGCGAGAACCTCGCCGATATTTATATCAACGCGTACCAGCAGGAGCAGGCGGCGCGAGAGTATGAGGCGATTGTGCGGCTGGATTCCACCTCCACCAGCGCTTGGTACACGCTTGCGCGGCTCTATCAAGCCTCCAAACCGCTGAGGGCGCTGGAGATCTTCGAGCGACTCCTCGACCGTGAAGGCAACAATTGGGATCTACTGTTGCAGACCGCGGAGCTCAATCGCTCGCTCGGCCGCTACGACCAGGCAGCAGAGAAATACAGGCGGATGCTTGAGCTCGACCCCAGCAACAAGCCTCTCCAGCGTCAACTTGCCGAGACGTATGGACGGGCCGGGAAATTCGAGGAAGCGGTAAGACTGTTAGAGGAGATGTTGGAGGTTGATGAAAATGACCCGGAGGTTGTCGCGACACTGGCAGACATATACTTGGACCGCAACGAATATCCCAGGGCACTGGACCTGTACCAACAGCTCCTGCAACGCGGGCAAAAGAATCCGGAGATCAAACTGCGGGTCGGCGTGGCGTACTACGGCATGAGCCAGCGCGATTCCACGCTGGTCCCTAAAGCCAAAACGATCTTCGAAGAGGTCGCCAAGGAACTCCCCAACGACTGGCGCGCCTATTTACATCTCGGCTCCATCGCGTTTACGCAAAAGAACGATTCCCTTGCATCGAGCTACCTGGAGCGCGTCATCTCCCTGGCCGAATGGAATGCTGAGGCGTGGTGGCTCCTCGGCAACGTCTACTTCGAGCGGGGCGACTATCGAAAAACCGCCGAGGTGATGGAGCGCGCCCAGAAGGCCGTCCCAAAAGATTACCGCCTGTATTTACTTTCGGGGATGAGCTATTCACAGCTCGGCCAATCCGACAGAGCAATTACCGCGCTCGAGAGATCATTGGAGCTCAACCCGAACGACGTCAACGCACTCGGGACGCTCGCGCTGACATACGACGGCATGGAGCAGTATCAGAAGTCGGATTCTCTGTACGAGCGAGCGCTGCTGCTTGACCCGAACTCGCACCTCATCCTGAATAATTATGGCTACAGCCTTGCCGAACGCGGAATACAACTCGAGCGAGCGTTGGAAATGGCAAAACGCGCCGTCGCCGCCGAGCCGAAGAATGCTTCCTATCTCGACACGTTGGGTTGGGTGTTTTACAAACTGAAGAACTGGAAAGAGGCGGAGCGTTACATCGAGGAAGCGATCGCGACGGGCCATGCGAGCGCTGCGGTACATGAGCACATGGGCGATATTTATTATCGGCTTGACCAGAAGACCAAGGCGATGGAATTCTGGCAAAAGGCGTTGCAGATGAACAGCGGTAACCAGGTGCTCAAAGAAAAAGTCCAGCGGGGGTCGTTGTAAGATGAGCCGATGCATCGCCGTCGTCCTCGCCGCTGTTCTGTTGGCGGGATGCTCGCCCGCTCCAGCAGTCAAGATCGGTAACGGCGCCGTTCCCGTGACGCTGATTCACGAGCGGGTGCGGGAAAACGTGCGGCGCGTGCAGAGCATCAGCGGGTCGGGGAACATTTCCCTTGAAAGCCCGGAGATGGCCGGCTCGGGCTCATTTGAGATCGCGCTGCGCAAACCGGATTCGATGTTGCTGAAGTTGGAAGGACCTTTCGGCGTTGAAGTCGGAGCCGCATTGATCACCCGGACGGAATTTCTTTTCTACAACAGCATTCAAAACCAGCTCATCGCCGGTTCCACCAATCCGGCGAACTTAAGCCGGTACCTCCGCATGAACGTGACGTTCGACGACTTGTTGAACCTGTTCGCGGGCAGCTCGTTTTTCGCGGACGATGACGGAGCGACAAACGACCTGACGACAGAAGAGAACCACTACGTGTTAGTTTATCACCAGGCGGACCGAACGCGCCGGTACTGGATCGATCCGGAAAAACTTCTGATCAAGAAGATTCAGCACCTCGATGCTCACGGAAAACTCATTGCAGAGCAACAGTACTCCAATTACCGCTCCGTGGGCGACGTGTTCTTCCCGTCTAACATCCGCCTGATCCTCCAGGCCGAACGGCGCATTCTCTCGATTCATTACGGCAAGGTAGCGGTGAACAACGCTCCACTCTCATTCACGCTCGATATTCCCGGTAATGCACGACGCATTCGCGTACAATGATTCGCCACTCCGCCATAGTGTATCTTTTCCTCGCCGTGTACTCCACGCCTGGCCTCGCGCAGTCCTCGCAGGCGGACAAAGACATTGCGAAGAAGCAACAAGAGTTGGAAAAGCTCCGGGATGAGATTCAGGCGTACGAGCAAAAACTGCGCGAGAGCGAGAAAAGAGAAAAAACAACGCTGGAGCGTCTCGACGACCTCGAGAAACAGTCGAACCTCATTCGGCGTCTTATCCGGAGACTGCGTGAGCAGGAAAAGAATATCACCGACGACATCAGCCGGGCGAAGTCTTCCATCACCGACCTTGAGAAGCAACTGGACTTCTTGAGGACGCACTACGCGAAGTATGTCCGCTCGGTGTACAAGAACGGCCGCGTGTACGACCTCGAGCTGTTGTTTTCCTCCAACTCCATCAACCAGCTATCGATCCGCATCGCCTACTTGAAACGGTTCTCGGAGCAGCGGGCAAAAGACTTACAGTCGATCGTCGAAAAGAAGACATCGCTGGAGCAACAAAATGAACAGCTTGAAGCCGCACTGAATACCGAGCGTGCGTTGCTGGCGGAGAAAACCAAAGAGGAACGGACGCTCACCAAGAAAGCGACGCAGCGAAAGTCCGTCCTCTCGCGAATCCGATCGGACAAGCAGCTCTACCAAAAAGAGCTGACGCGCAAGACGCAAGCGATGGAAGAAATCGAAAAGCTCATCGCCGACCTGATCGAGCGGGAGCGCATTCGCAAAGAGAAAGAGGCCGCAGCTGCCCGGGAGCGTAAACGATCGGGCGCGACTTCTCCCGCGCCCACAGCGGAACCGACCGGCGTGTTTGAGCAAAAGCGCGGCAGGCTCCGTTGGCCTGTGTCGGGTGGCACCATCGCTTCTCGCTTTGGCCGACAGGTCAACCCGACGCTCAAGACCATCACTCAGAATCCCGGCATCGATATTTCCGTTTCCACGGGTTCCAACGTTATTGCCGTGGCAGACGGGGAAGTCGCCGTGATCTCGTTCATCCCCGGCTATGGCAATGTTCTCATCCTCAATCACTATAACGGTTACCGTACGGTGTATACACACCTCTCGGACATCGTCGTCATTGCATCGGAAACCGTCAAAGAGGGACAGGTCATTGCCAAAAGTGGAGATTCACTCTCGGGGTCAATCCTCCATTTCGAGATTTGGAAGGATCGTGACAAGCAAGATCCCGAGTGGTGGCTGGTGAAACAACGCTGGCTTCATTGATTTGCTTGGATTTTTTCGTTACTTTGGTACGAATGTGCAGCCGACAGTACGTAGTTCGTGATTGATTCGGGGTGTAGCTCAGCCCGGCTAGAGCGCTTGCTTTGGGAGCAAGAAGTCGCTGGTTCGAATCCAGTCACCCCGACAATCCGATGCGGACTGCGAATTGTCGATTGCGGATTACCCCCCTCCTTTCAACTTCTCCAGTCAAGAGTTATCACTGAATATTGATTCTGAAAAGCATTTAATCCTGTCATCCGCGTTTCGAGGTTGGAGCTGACGATTTTCGTTCCCGTTTGCCTTTCGCCAAAGATATTTCTAAGTTTGACCTCGACCTTTTTCCGCACCCCTGTGTATGGCAACAACAGTCCTCGTAGTAGACGACGAAGAATCGCTCCGCACGATTGTCGCTCAATCGTTTAAAGAGCGCGGGTATTCTGTCTTCACCGCCGACAACGGCACCGATGGGCTCAATCTCGCCATCCGCGAGCGGCCGGATATCGTTATTTTAGACCTGTTGATGCCGGGGATGCTCGGTTTTGAAGTCTGCCGCCGAATTCGCGAAGACAAAAATCTCGCACGCACTGTGGTCATCATCACATCGGCAAAATCGTACAAACCAGATATTGAAAGGACAATGGAGTTGGGGGCGGATGCCTTTGTCGTGAAGCCCGCCGATGTCGATGAACTCATGAACCTCGCCCAAGAACATCTCGCAAGACGCCGTCAAGCCACATGATCAACGTCCGATTTTGGGGGACTCGAGGATCCGTCGCTACGCCCGGCCCTACGACGCTGAAGTACGGCGGCAATACATCGTGCGTCGAGGTGCGTGTGAACGGGCATATCCTCGTGTTCGACGCCGGGACGGGTATTCGGGAACTCGGTATGCGGCTGCGGGAGGAGTTTGCGTCGAAACCATTCACGCTCCATCTGTTCATCAGCCACACGCACTGGGACCACATTCAGGGTTTTCCATTCTTCCTTCCGGCGTACGATAAACGCAACAAGATTACCGTCTACGGCCCATCTGGACACAACAAGCCGTTTCAAAAAATCCTGCAGATCCAGATGGACGCGGAATATTTCCCCGTCTCCCTCGGCGACATGAGTCCCGAGATCCATATCCGCGAACTCAGCGACACGCTCAAGATCGATACTGTAACAGTGCAGCCGTTTTTCCTCAACCACCCTGGCATGACACTCGCCTATCGTGTCTCCGACGGACGTCGGAGCGTCGTGTACGCGACAGACAACGAGCCGTACCGCTATACCCTTCACCACAAGAGTAATAAGAAGCAGGAGGATTTAGGGCAATTTTTAGATGAAAAGTTTATTGAATTCCTGCAAGACACCGATCTGTACATCGGGGAAGCTCAATACACATTGGAGGAGTATAAGCAGAAACTGGGGTGGGGACATTCGCCGATCGAGTCGGTAGCAGAATGGGCGACGCGGGCAAATGTGAAACGACTTGCTCTGTTCCACCACGACCCGCTTCACGACGATGCAGTGGTCGACAAGATGGTCGCACATGCCGACGGCCTCATCCGGAATATGGGAGGGAAGATTGAGTGCTTCGGCGCGCGGGAAGGGATGGAAGTGACGATCAGCTAGGCGTTACTTCAGTACGAGCAGTTTCTTTTTTGTTT
>CAYJSZ010000055.1:14383-16133 GCA_964372545.1 uncultured Ignavibacteriaceae bacterium | reverse complement strand
ACGAACGCGTCTTCAGGAAGGCTATTGAAGTGCTGGAAAAATCTCGGAGGATGACCGCTACATAGTGAGACTGCGTCTCAGATGAATCTCGAGAGCTCATGACAATTCAGGCTTGAGGATAACGCAAGCCTACAGCCACCACGCAGCGAGCGTGCTTCATGGTGCATTGAATATGATAGCGGTTCCACTGAACTATGCGGGAAAACCCGCAGTTGCGTTTCGGTCGAATGCTGATAAATTTTGCACCTTAAGAGGACTACGGTGAGAACCCAGGAAACAAACAAAGGCGAAATTGTCATTTACAGGGCAGAAGATGGGCAAACTGCAATTGATGTCAGGCTGCAGGATGAAACTGTGTGGTTGACACAAAAGCAAATTGCCGATCTCTTTGGGACTCAACGGCCAGCAATCACAAAACATCTCGGTAATATCTTGAAGAGCAAAGAGTTGCGGGAGGGTTCAGTTAGTTCCATTTTGGAACATACTGCACGAGACGGAAAAACCTATCGAACGAAATTCTATAATCTGGATGCAATCCTTTCTCTTGGCTATCGGATCAATTCTCCGAGGGCGACTCGCTTTCGCATATGGGCAACGAACGTTTTGCGAGATCATTTGGTCAAGGGATATACTTTGTACGAGCGGAGATTGCAGGAAAGCCAGAAGCGAATGAAAGAGCTGGAGCAAACGGTCGAGTTTATTAAGACGGCGCAGGGGACGAAGGCGTTGTCCGCGGAGGAAGCGGCGGGACTGCTGACCGTGATAACGGATTACACCCGCTCCTGGCTCCTGCTGCACCAGTACGACTCTGAGACGTTGCCGACGAGGGGGCTCAATAAAAACCTCCTTTACGAGGTCAATGAAGAAGAAGTAAAAAAACTGATCGGCCAGCTCAAGAAGAAGTTGATCGAGCGAAAAGAAGCGGGCGAGCTGTTTGGACGAGAGAACGAACGAGGGACGCTGAAAGGCATCCTCGGCAGCATCGACCAGACGTTTGGCGGTTCGGATCTGTATCCGAGTGTAGAGGAAAAGGGGGCGCACCTGCTCAATTTTGTCATCATTTGTCATCAAAAACCATCCGTTCATTGACGGTAACAAGCGCATCGCATCTCTGTTGTTCATCTGGTTTCTAGAGAAGAACAATCTCCTTTCTGATCCCAGCGGTGAGCGGAAAATTAACGACAACGCACTCGTTGCCCTAACACTGCTTGTTGCCGAGAGTAACCCGAAACAGAAGGACGTAATGGTCAAGCTTATTATTAATCTTGTCTCTGAACGAGTAGGCGTTTAACTCTCCTTCTGCCGCGGGCGCTTATGTCCGCTCCGGCAAAGCGACCGACGGCTGGATGTTTTGAAATTACCAGAATGAGCATGACGCGTGGGTTCACCCCGTGAGATAAAATAATGTAATCGTGTTATTATGTTTCTTTGCGACGTTCATTGAAGGACCTTCAGTTCTCAGGGGGTGAAGATCGATGCTCTGAGGAATCGAAAAGTGTGTCCCGCCGCTGGAGCGTCTAGACAAGTTCATTGAATCTCACTCAAAAGTTGACTACATTTGATCCGGTTAATTAGTGAGAGGTTAATTGTGCGTTTTGTGCATCCCGCTGTTTTTTTGGCGGGAGTGAGTGGTGAGAGACTGAATGCGCGTTACTGTTTAGCAAGAACTAATTAACCACTCACTACTCACCACCTACGCGCCTGTAGCTTCCAAAATTACCCACGAACGTTTTTCTGTGAGTGGCTGTAA
>CAYJSZ010000055.1:0-14283 GCA_964372545.1 uncultured Ignavibacteriaceae bacterium | reverse complement strand
TCCCGCCGCCGTTAGGCGGGATCAGATGATACGATAAAAAAACGCGCCTGTAGCTTCCAAAATTACCCACGAACGTTTTTCTGTGAGTGGCTGTAATTTTGAGAATCCCGCCGCCGTTAGGCGGGATCAGATGATACGATAAAAAAACGCGCCTGTAGCTCAGCTGGATAGAGCGACAGCCTCCGGAGCTGTAGGTCGGGCGTTCGAATCGCCCCAGGCGCACTAAACTTCTTGAACTATTCTTACACGAGGAAAGAACCATGCTTAAACCGACGAAAAAGATTTCGAAGAAAGAGATGAAGGAAGACAAGCTCGTTATGACGTACTTCGAAGCCACGACGTGGTATGAAAAAAACAAGAAACTCGTCAGCAGCGTGCTGACGGGACTGGCGGTCGTTGTTATCGCTGCCGTGGTTATTCGGAACAACATAGCCAGCAACAACGAGCAGGCAAACAACGAGCTCGGCAAGGTCATTAAATACTACGACCAGGGAAATTACGAAGCCGCGATCAATGGAGTGCCGCAAGAAAACATTCGCGGTCTTCAGGCGGTCGTGAATGAATACGGCAGTACGCATGCCGGTGAATTCGCGAGATTCTATCTTGCGAATTCTCTTTTTGCCACAGGCAATTACGACAAGGCGCTTGAATACTATCTCGACGTGGACATCAATGATGACCTGATTCGGGCTTCTGCGTACGCCGGCGCTGCGGCATGTTATGAAGGCAAGGGCGACCATGAGAAAGCCGCTACGTACTATGAAAAGGCCGCTCAACGCGGAAAAGACAACGTCCAGGCTGCAGATCAACTACACCAGGCGGCGATGAATTATGCAGCGGCAGGGAAGAAGGAAAAGGCTGTTGAGCTTCTGAAGAAGGTCAAGAAAGATTATCCCACCTCTTCCATTGCCCGGGAAGTCGACCGGTACATTGCTTCGATCAATTCCTAATTCTCCGGCGTAGAAGGTTGTTACCGACTTCCATACGAACTCTCTTCACGCGGATTCGCACGTTGCACTTCCGGATTTGAGATGACCATGTCTCTCCTCCCCGCGAAGCGTTATGCCAGTCGTATCCTCAAGATTGCCACACCGGCTGTGGCCGGACTTTCTTCGCAAATGATCGTGTCGATCATCGACACGGCGATGGTCGGGCGTCTCGGCAACGCCGAAGTGGCGCTCGCAGCGATGGGTCTCGGCGTTCTTGCAACGTGGACAATGACGGCGTTCTTTTCGAGCTTGGCGACGGGGACACACATTCTTGTCGCTAGACGTCATGGCGCGGGGAAGTTTACCGAGGCCGGCATCGTGTTGAATAACTCACTGGTGCTGGCTTTTTTTCTTGGCGTCGTGTTCGGCTTCCTCGGCTACTACTTTTCGCATGACATTATCGGTTTCTTTTCGAGCGACGAGCTGGTAGCGCGCGCCGGCGGGGAGTACATGAAGTACCGTTCACTCGGGTTGCCGTTCTTTCTCCTTGCCGTGGCGTACCGATCTTTCTTCTACGGTATCGGCCATACAAAGATCTTCATGTTTTCCGCGATCATTTCGTATATTTTCAACATCCTCTTCAACTACCTGCTGATCTTCGGAAAAGCCGGGTTTCCGAAGATGGGCGTCGCAGGAGCGGGTTTAGCCGCCTCCATCGGCATGTTCCTGGGCTTTGCGTTCTTCGTGTCTGTAACTTTTTTGTCTTCTTATCGAAAGAAGTATAGATACTATGATCTGGTCGCTCTGGGTTTCAAATATGTCGAGCCCATCGTTCGCATTTCGTTTCCCGTGTCGCTTCAAAATATTTTAATCCTTCTCGGATTCTTGTTGTTCGTCGCGATTACAGGCATCATCGGTACGATCGAGCAAGCAGCGACCCAAGTGGTTATCACCGCGCTGTTTCTTTCCTTCATGCCGTGCTTCGGCTTGGGTATCGCAGCCCAAACACTCGTGGGAAATTCTCTGGGCAACGAACAGCCGGAGGAAGCCCATCGGTATGGCATCGAGACGGCAAAGATTGCAGTGATCTTTACTCTCTTGCTCGGGGCGATTTTTGTCTTTGCACCGGACGTTATTTTGGGCATCATCACGTCGAATGACCGTGTCATCGACGTCGCGCGGCCTTTGCTGCAGCTGGCCGGTGTCGCGCAAGTGTTCTACGGCGCGGGGATTATCTTTGCCTATGCACTGCAATCAGCCGGAGCGACTGTCTACGTCATGTTCGTTGAAATCATTACACACTGGATCATTTTCCTTCCGCTGGCGTACTTCATGGGAGTGCAATGGAGCTATGGTGTGTTTGGTTCCTGGCTTGCGCTGCCGGTTTACGTTGTCTCGTACACATTCCTGACATGGGTGAAATTTCAATCAGGTTCCTGGAAACGGCTGAAGGTATAGCGTGTCCCGAGTTCGTCGCATAGTGTTCCTCCTGCTCGTCGGCGTCAGCTTCTTTTGCGTGTACGTCTTCGACGTGATCCAGCAGTCCGTTCGCTTTGAGATCAGCGGATGGAATTATGTCCGCGAGGCTGTCATTGCCATCGCCTTTTTCCTCCTCTATCTGTTAATACACGACAAGCGCGGACGGCGAGTTCGCGGTATTCCGAAAGAATTAGGCAGGCTGCTGATCATCGCCTTAATCCTTGCAGCTGTTACGGCGCTCGCTTCATTCATCGTCGCGGGCAGTCTTCCCGGCAACGAGACGGTCCAGTTGCCGAAAGTCGTCCTCGTCGAGCTCCTCTCCTTTGTCGTGGGCGTACCGCTGGGCATGTTCGCAATCAACGCACTGTTGACCATCCACGATCTCATTCTGTATAAGCGTCGTAAGGGAGCCCGGAGAAATTTTATCATCTTCCTGTTTCTTCTGTTTGCCGCCTGTTTGACGACATTGCCATTACTCTCCGTGGAGCTCGCGTTGGTTGCCTCGGCCTTCATGCCGCTCGCAATCATCATGATCGTCATCAACTCGTTCAAGCAGAACTGGATTGTTTCGCTTTCACGACGGGAAAAAATCTATTCAATTGTGTACGGGGCCTTTCTCTTCCTGGTGTTCTCACTTCTTGCGATGCTGTCGGAGAACGAGTTTGGTCAAAAAGCGCTCTTGACGATCAGCGCGCCGCTGCAGCGATTCGTCTTTATCAACCTCATCTTTGGCGCAATTTATTCCGGTATGACGTTCGTGAGCACCCTCTTCCACTTACCGACCGCCGAGGAATACGAGCGCAAGCAATCTGAATTAAACTCTCTCCACAATCTCAGCCGACTCGTGTCGCAGGTGTTCGATTTCCAAAACCTGGTCACCTCGGTGACCCAAATGACCCTGGAAGTCGTTGGCGCTTCACGGGCATGGTTAGAATTGATCAAGCGAGATCAGAAAGGGGCGCTGGCAGCGGTGGATATCGTTGCTCAAAAGAATATCTCGGCTGCACAAATCGAAGCCGTGACCGGCAATGCCGATTCTTCTCTTCGCACTATTATTCTCGACTCGAAAAAATATCTCCTCATCGACGACGTTGCCGGCGATCGACGGACCAGGCATCTCCGGAAATCCGACATTAAGGTTGCCTCGCTGGTCAGCGTGCCGCTCTTATCCCACGGGGAAATTATCGGTATCCTCCACGCGACAAAGGACATGGAATACGGCTTCGACCAGGACGATGTCGACGTGCTGACGACGTTTGCGGATAACGTGACCATCGCCATCGAGAACTCGCGCTTGATCTCTGAATCGCTAGAGCGAGAACGTCTGAAGCAGGAGATCATGCTCGCGCAGCAAATGCAGAAGAAGCTCCTGCCTGAGAAGCTGCCGCAATTCCCCAGCCTTCAGCTTGCTGCAAGCTGGGAGCCTTCGATGGAGGTCGGCGGTGACTACTACGACTATGTGAATCTTGAGAACAACAAGGTCGGCCTCGTCGTTGCGGATGTGGCAGGGAAGGGGGTTTCGGCGGCGTTCTACATGGCGGAAGTTAAAGGGATATTCCAATCGCTCAGCAAGCTCTGCTCGTCGCCGAAAGAGCTTTTGATCCGAGCAAACGAAACATTAATCGGCAGTCTCGAACGCCGGGCCTTCATCAGCTTACTCTATGCGATCATCGATATGTCGAAGGGAACGCTCGAGCTTGCCCGCGCCGGCCACTGTCCCATGGTCTATGTTTCCGGGAAGAAACAAGAGCTGATTCGGCCCAACGGGCTCGGCTTGGGATTGACAAACGGTGAAGTATTCCGTGATTCGACAGACGAGATGACGATACAATTGATTGAAGGTGACATTTGTGTTTTTTATACTGATGGAATCACAGAATCGCGCAACGTCGATGGAGAAGAGTACGGCTACGAACGCCTGCTGGAAGTCGTCTCTTCCAACCGGCATCAGACGGCGGACTCTATCATGACGACGTTGCTGCAGGAAGTGAAGAAACACACTGGTAACCTTTTGTACGGCGATGACGTGACCTTGCTGGTTGCAAAATGGGTTGGATCAGAACTACGAACGTAGAAAGTCTCTGAGAACGACAAACGTGCTATGCGAGTAAGAAGGAGAATTACCGTATGAGCGATTTCAAAATACAACACCGCGAGGGTGATGGCGTCAACGTCCTGGAGCTCAAAGGCTATCTGGACGCACACACGGCGCCGGAGCTCGAGGGCACATTCCAACGTCTGTTGACAGACAAGAAGTTCAGGATTGTCATCAACTGCAAAGACCTGACCTACATCAGCAGTGCAGGCTTAGGCGTGTTTATGGCCTACATTGAGGATGTGCGGAAGAATCAAGGGGACATCAAGCTCTCGAACATGACCCCGAAGGTCTACAATGTGTTCGATCTCCTTGGCTTTCCGATTCTGTACGAGATTTACAAGGATGAAAAAGAGGCGATTACTCGTTTTCATCAATCCGGGAAATAAGTTTTTTTCGCATCCTTTAGAACTTCGACAAGAGAACAACGGTAACGTACCGTTCGCCACTATGGCAACAGTGTTGACACGGACCATCAAGAGTCAAACAGAACATCTTCTGGAAATTCGAGAGTTTGTCTCTGCGGCGGCACTCCAATTCGGCTTCTCGGATGAGGAGGCGTCGAAGATCGTGCTCGCCGTTGACGAGGCCTGTACCAACATCATCAAGCATGCGTATCAGTACGAGCCCAATAGGGACATTCACGTTTCAATCCGGACTACTAAGGGAGCGTTTGAAGTTCTGATCGAGGACGAGGGGAAGAGCTTCAACCCTCTCGCCATCAAGCCTCCCGATTTGCGCCAGCAGATCCAACAATACCGTCGCGGCGGCCTGGGAGTGTACTTGATGAGGACACTCATGGATGAAGTTGAATACAACCTCACACCCGGGAAGAAGAATGTCGTCCGGATGACGAAGTACCTCCCGCAAAGCCGATAGTGTTCCAAGCGGTGCTGCACATCCTCCTTCCATGAAATCTTCACAACAACACGCTGCAACCTCTTCCGATCTGCAACCGCTGTTCGAGTACGGAAAGATTATCAATTCCTCTCTCGACCTGAAGTTTATCCTGAGCACGCTGCTGTTGACCGTCATGGGAAGGATGCTCGTTCCCCGTGGAATCGTTTTGTTGCAGCGGGAAAAAGGTTGGTTTGAGATCGTTGCCGCAAAAGGCCTTGAGCGGGAGCTACTGGGTCACACGATCCCTCTTCAAAAGCCCTCACGCGCGATCGCACGCATTGATAAGCTTACCCGAAATCATCGCCCCTGGGTTGGCTTCTTTAAAGAACGGCAGTTGAAGGTCCTCATTCCTGTTCTTGTGCAGAGAAAGCTCGTGGGACTCATCTCGCTTGGCGAGCGATTCGGAGGAAAGCGATACTCGGACCTTGATTGGGCGCTCATACGCTCTCTCGTCGACCTTTCCGGATCTGCGATAGAAAAAGCCATGATGATCGATGAATTGCAGGAGGTCAATCGCAATCTCGACCGAAAGTATCAAGAATTGAACACGCTGTTCGACCTCAGCAAAGAATTCAACGTCGGTCTCGATGGGGAAAAAGTGTTGCGGCTGTTGACCTTCTCTTTGCTGGGACAAATAGGCGTCAACCGTTATGCCGTCTGTCTGCTTGAGAATGGCAAGGTCACGGTTGCCTCATCTCGTTTAGAGACGGCGACAGATCTCTCGGCGGCGCTCACGCTGTGTGGTGCGCTGAAATCGCCGGCCCTCGTAAGCGACCTGTATCGCAGGAAAAAATTCAAGCCCGCAGCGATGGAGTTTGAACGAGCAGGAATCGTTGCTCTCATTCCGATGCAAGTGCAGAATGAAACGAAAGGCTTGATTCTCCTCGGTAAGAAACTCCGCGGCGGCGACTATACCGGGGGCGACTTGGAATTCCTCTACTCCCTCGCCAACCTTGCTATCATCTCTATTGAAAATGCCAAGCTGTTCCGCGATGCTCTGGAAAAGCAACGGCTTGAGGACGAGCTGGTCATTGCCAGAGAGATCCAGCAGGGATTGCTTCCGAGCTCTCTTCCACGGATCCCGGGTTTCGATATTGCCGCAATCAACATTCCCTCGAAGCAGGTCGGGGGAGATTACTATGATGTTATTCAGAAGTCGGACAGTGAAGTCGTTATTGCGATCGGCGATGTTTCAGGGAAGGGAACGCCTGCAGCCCTGCTCATGGCAAATGTTCAAGCAGCTTTGCGGGCGCTGACACCGATGGGTCTTTCGCTTTCCGAAGCGACGGCGCGCATCAACGACCTTACGTGCCACAACATGGCTTCGGGATGGTTCATTACCTTTTTCTGGGGTGCACTCGACGTTCCAACCGGGTCGTTTCGTTATGTGAACGCCGGACACAATCTTCCGTTTCTCTTTCGGGCAAACGGCACGATTGAGAGGCTGGACGTCGGGGGAATCATTCTGGGTATGATGCAAACGCCGTCTCCGTACGAAGAGGGGAGAGCGGTCTTGGGAAAAGGAGACATGCTCGTACTCTTCACCGACGGTGTCAGCGAAGCGATGAACTCCGAAGGTGTCGACTACACAGAGGAACGATTGGAAGAAACTCTCCGCCAAGGAATACACGACATGGCGCAGGAAGTAATCGACCGCGTGCGCAGCGAAGTCCAAACGTTCACCCAGGGAACTCCTCAATCGGACGACATCACCATGCTCGTTCTGAAAGCTCTGTGATGTTTCTTCTCGCCGCACCTTCTTCTTCGTTGAACTTCCGCCGTTGTTTTGCTACATTGTAACTGATGTTACGCAGAAACGGAAAATTACGGCTGTGCCACCCCTACGGGGTTTTCATTGGTTCCTTATTAGCCATGCTACAAATAGGTCGCTCCTATCGGAGCTTTTTTGCATAACGTACTATTGGCTGTATTTTAGCCTATTTCCCAACTTCATCCGGTAGGGATGTTATGTTTGTAGTTCTATGAACCCAGCACCGTTCAAACTCCTTTAGGAGTGGCATAAAAACCACCCCATTGAAAGTCAGTATAAAGCATGTTTTGCGTAACATCAGATTGTAATACAACGTCACCTCATCGTCACTGAGCAGATTCCTGATGAAATACCCTTTCCTCGAGATAGAAACAAAGTGGCAGAACTACTGGGATCAGCATCAAACATTCATGACTGCTGAGAATCCCGGTAAACCCAAACGGTATGTTCTTGATATGTTTCCGTATCCATCCGGTGCCGGCCTTCACGTTGGACATCCGGAGGGGTACACTGCAACGGACATTTATTGCCGGTATCTCCGCATGACAGGTATGAACGTGCTTCACCCTATCGGCTGGGATGCGTTCGGCTTGCCGGCTGAACGGTACGCCATGCAAACGAATATTCATCCTCGCATTACCACGGAGCAAAACATCTCGACCTTCCGACGGCAAATCAAAATGCTCGGACTCAGCTACGATTGGTCACGTGAGGTTGATACGACTGATCCAAACTACTACAAGTGGACGCAATGGATATTCCTGAAGGTGTATAATGCGTGGTATGATCCACGGGCGCGTAAGGCCCGACCCATTGACACACTGGCCGATGAATTCGAACAAAACGGCACAAGGGAATTGGACATTGATGTTCGGTTCACTGCGGAGGAATGGAAGCGCAAAAGCAAAAAAGAGAAACACGACCTCCTGGCGAATTTCAGACTTGCCTACGTAGCCGAAGTGCCGGTCAATTGGTGTGAGGCTCTCGGCACCGTGCTTGCCAACGAAGAGGTGGAGGAATGGAGGGAAAAAGGCTACACGGTCGAACGCCGTCCTATGCGGCAGTGGATGATGAGAATTACCGCCTATGCCGAACGGCTGCTGGAAGATGCGAAAGAGCTCGATTGGCCGATATCAACGGTAGAACAACAGCGAAATTGGATCGGTCGGTCTGAGGGCGCGGAAATTCTTTTCCCGATCAAGGGCCAGAGCGGGCATATTAACGTGTTTACGACGCGACCGGATACAATTTTCGGCGCAACGTACATCGTTCTGGCTCCTGAACATCCGCTTGTGGACACCCTGGTTACTTCATCACAACGAGATGCCGTCGGCGGCTATCGCAGCAAAGCTGTCTTAAAGAGTGAATTAGAGAGGGATATCGAGAAAGACAAAAGCGGTATCTTCACGGGGAGTTATGCCATCAATCCCGCAACAAAAAAAGAGATCCCTATCTGGGTTGCAGATTATGTCCTGGTGAGTTATGGGACTGGCGCGATCATGGCAGTGCCCGGACAGGATGAACGAGACTGGGAGTTTGCAGAACAGTTTGACTTACCCATCGTGCGCACTGTTCAACCTCCCCAAGACTTTGCCGGTAAAGCATACACGGGGGATGGCCCGGCAATCAACAGTGATTTTCTGAACGGCCTGAATGTCGACCAGGCAAAGTCCATGATCGTCGATTGGCTTGAGCGGAATTCCATCGGCCGCGGCAGGCTGAACTACAAATTGCGCGACTGGCTCTTCTCGCGTCAGCGCTATTGGGGTGAGCCGATTCCGATTATCCATCTTGAAGATGGAACAATGAAGCCGTTGAGTGAACGTGAATTGCCATTACTGTTGCCCGACCTGGAAAAGTTCCAGCCGAGCGGCACGACAGAGTCTCCACTTGCTCTTGCCACAGAGTGGGTGAACGTCGTTGACAATGAGACCGGTCTGAACGGTCTGAGAGAAACCAACACGATGCCGCAGTGGGCAGGCTCGTGCTGGTACTATTTGCGCTATCTGGATCCGAAGAACGACATGCTCTTCTGCGACTCAACCAGAGAGCGTTACTGGATGCCGATCGATCTGTACGTCGGCGGCGCCGAGCATGCGGTTTTACACTTGATGTATGCGCGTTTCTGGCATAAAGTCCTCTACGACCTTGGCTATGTCAGCACGAAAGAGCCGTTTATGAAATTACGCCATCAAGGTACAATTCTGGGCGAAGATAACCAGAAGATGTCAAAGTCGCGGGGAAATGTTGTGAACCCGGATGTCGTCGTGTCTGAGTACGGGGCCGATTCCATGCGACTCTTCGAGATGTTCATGGGTCCGCTCGAGGATATGAAGCCCTGGAGCACGCGAGGAGTCGAGGGGGTGCATCGCTTTTTGAATCGTGTATGGCGGTTGTTTGTCGCCGAAGACGGCAAGATCGACCCTTCCATCAAAAACCTTCCACCGACGACGGATTTTGAGCGCGTCTATCATCAGACCGTGAAAAAAGTCGGCAACGATATCGGTGCGCTGCGCTTCAACACAGCCATTTCACAGTTGATGATCTTCGTGAATGAAGCGATGAAGCTGGAGGAGAAACCGCGAAGAGAGCTTGAGCGGTTCTTGCTTCTTCTGTCTCCTTTTGCACCGCACATTGCGGAAGAGCTATGGCAGCGCCTCGGCCACGCATCGTCACTGGCATATGAGCCGTGGCCGGGATACGAGGAAGCGAAGACGATCGAGCAGACCGTCGAAGTCGTATTCCAGGTGAACGGCAAGGTTCGCTCGAAAGCCCAGGTCGCCTTGAACACCGCCGAGGGAGAGCTTGAACAGATGGCGTTGAACGACAATCATATCAAGCGACATGTCGACGGGAAGCACATTGCCCGTACGGTGGTCGTCAAGAACAAACTGGTGAATTTCGTCGTCTCACCAAACTAACGGAGCGTCCGTGAGTTCCCTATCCGTCATCATCATTACGAAGAATGAGCAAGAGAACATCCGTGAATGTTTGGAAAGCGTGCGTTGGGCAAGCGAGATTATCGTTGTCGACTCGGGGAGCAGCGACAAGACAGTGGCGTATGCTCGCAAGTATACCAAGAACATCTTCAAGAGAGAGTGGCAAGGGTTTGGTGCGACAAAGAACTTCGCCCTTTCCAAGGCGAAAGGTGAGTGGGTCTTTTCCATTGATGCCGATGAACGAGTAACGCCGGAGCTTGCTGCGGAAATTCAAAGGGTGGTACAGTCTCGCACCTCACGTTTTATAGGCTATTCTGTTCCACGGAAGGCTTTCTTCCTCGGCCGTTGGATCAAACACTGCGGGTGGTATCCGGGAAGGGTCGTTCGCTTGTTTCGGAGAAATGCGGCAACGTTCACGGACTCTCAAGTCCACGAATCGTTGCGTGTTGCCGGCGCCGTCGGAGAGCTCAGCGCCGATTTGCTGCACTTCACCGACCCCGATCTCGTTCATTATGTTCAAAAGCTTAATCGCTACACTTCCCTCGCTGTCGATGAAATGGCGGCACGGAAGGAATCCTTTTCACCGGGTCAGCTGGCGTTCCGACCGCTCTGGACGTTTATCAGAATGTATTTTATCAGGCTCGGTTTTCTCGATGGGATGGAAGGATTTATTCTCTGTGCTCTTTCTTCTTGCTATGTGTTTACGAAATATGCCAAATTGTGGGAAGCCCAACGTGGACCCAGGAAGTAGGAGACTGCAATGACCCAGGAAGAAAAAGATACTGCTTTGTTGAGCGGCCTCGTGATGATGTTCCATACGGCTGCCATGCAACACCTCGGAAAAATGAAGAACCCGGCGAACGAAAAGATCGAACGCAATCTTGAGCAGGCTCAGGCGATGGTCGAAATACTCGACATGCTCTCAAGAAAAACCAAAGGCAACCTGACTGCGGACGAGGAAAAGTATTTGAAGAATGTGATACAAGAAGTAAAACTGAATTATGTCGATGAGGTTTCCAAACAACAGTCGGAGAAAAAGGAATAAACGTGAAATTCGGCATAGCAGGAAATCCGGACAAGAGCGAGCTGCCGGCACTTGTCGAGAAGCTGATTCACCGCTTTGCGAAGGAGAAGGTCAAGTTTGTCGTACATGATAACATCGCTGCCCCGCTCCGACAGAAGCTCAGCCGACAAGCACTTGCGAAGGCACGATTTGTTGGCGACAGGGAACTCGGTACGTCTTGTGATATCTTGATTTCCCTCGGTGGCGACGGCACAATTCTCCGGCTGGCACGAACAGTTGCCGGTCAAGGAACGCCGATCTTGGGCATCAATTTAGGAAAACTCGGATTTCTTGCCGAAGTATCGCTTGATGAGCTCGATGCTTGTATCAGCAACGTGTTACGGAAGCGTTACATCATTGAAGAACGAATGATGCTTGAGGGGAAGGCCAACGGGTTAAGGCCGCGATACTACGCACTGAACGACATTGTCGTAGACAAGGCTGGCTCATCGCGTGTGATGGACATTGAAACCTACGTCGGCAAGGAATATTTGGCGACGTTCACCGGAGACGGGTTGATCGTCTCGACACCGACCGGCTCGACCGCCTATGCCCTTGCGAATGGAGGGCCGATCGTAACACCGAATAACAGTGCCATAGTCATCAGCCCGATCTGTCCGCACACGCTGACGATTCGACCCGTATTGGTACCGGATCACAGTGTCATCCGTCTCAAGATCTCGTCTGCACCCGGTAAGATCCGCTTCACGGCTGACGGACAGCAGGAAAGACTTCTCGATCCACCCGTGGAAGTGACCGTTCAGAAAGCGCCGTTTGCCGCCCGGCTTGTCAAACGACACAACTCAAGCTATTATGACCTCCTGCGGCGTAAGTTACAATGGGGGAGGGACATCCGCTTGCGCTCGAACGAATGACACGCGTCAGTTGTTCAACGCGCTTTCATCAATCCACTTCTTCACGCCGTCGAGCTGATTCTGCGTGAGTGGCTCTAGTCCGAAAGGCATACGGGGCTGAATGCGGCCATCGAGACGTTGCACCAGCAAGCTGTTGTTACTGGCACCCGCAACGACAAGTCGCCGTTGATGGTTCATGAGGCTACTGTAGGACGGAGGGACGAGATTCAATCCGGCTTGAGGGGCACCACCGGAATGACAGCCTGAAGCAGTGCATCGTTGTTGAAAGAGCGGCTCAACGTGCTGCGCGAAGCTCACGTTGGATGCAGGAAAGACTATCGACGATCCTCCAGGGCCGGTGACTTCATCCTTGCAGGAAAGCAAACAGAAGGCTATGGCAACGAGGAGTATGTGGAAATATTTCAACTCAGTTTCCTTTCTGTGCGACGTCGGTTATTCTTCCCTCTACTGCCGATGAAATCAGTTTGTCCTTTCGGATACGCCCGATGAAGACATCTCGATCAATCTCGGGGAGAGGCTGGAACTGAAGACTGTGCAGGGAAACGCCAAAGTGTGCTTCAAAATTACTCGAGACATAATTATTTGTCACGGCCGTATAGAGTCGGTCATCCTCCAAGGGTTTTCCCCGCCAGACCGTGTCTGTCGGGCTGGCGTTGACTTCAACTGAAATAAGCCGCTGTCCGGGCGGTTTTGATGAGTCAAAGACGTAGCGCAAACCGCTCACCTGCACAAATTCTCTGGTGTTTCCCCTCGTCTGAAACTCCACCATTGCTCTTACCATTGAGCCTTTGATCGAAAAGGTAACAAACTGATTTCCGAAAGGGTTTATCCTCCAGACGTCGCCGACAGTGATGGGACCTGCCGGCAAATCGGCACGGATGCCACCGTTATTCTGAAAAGCAATATCCGTCTGCGCATAACCGCGCATGACGTCCGCTTGCCAGTTGCCGATGTTCGATTCAGCTCGTGATTCCCCCCGGCTTCTCCTCCATGGAGCCTTTAGTTCGCCGATGACCTCGCTCATACTTGCCCGAACGAGCGATTCGAGTTCGTCGGCCTTGCTTGCGGCAACGGGGTCTGGCGTTATGTCGCTGACTTTCGTCTCGATGAGTTTTCCGCTATAACTATAGACGGAATCGCCCGCTACATCCACGACCAAATCGAGTTTTCCCAGCCAGCGGCCCTGGCTGCCAGCCTGAACGATGACTGCACGGTTCTTTTTTATCGGCGCAAAGAACGGAAAATGATCATGCCCGCCAACGATAACATTCACATCACGAAATTTCTGGGCGACCAGCGTATCGTGAGCAATCCCCATGTGGCTGATGATGACGATCAAGTCGACCCGCTCACGCTTGAATTCAGCGATCGTGAGTGTCAGGATGCTATCGACGTCGAGCATCTGAAGGCCGGTCATTGTATCCCAGACCACGAGGATCGGAAGCTCCGGCGGGACGAACCCAATGAGACCGAGCTTAATACCGCCAACGTTTACAACAGTTGAGGGCGTGGCAAAGAATCGTTTGTTTTTCCCATCCCATACATTCGCACAGAGTAGGGGATGTTGGACAAGTGCGAGATTTTCCTTGAGCGATTCGGGGCCATGGTCGAACTCATGATTGCCCAACGAAGCGGCCGTGGGCTTGATGATATTCATGAGCTCTACCTGCGAGCGTCCGTTGGTGAGTGCCGAGATTGGCGTCCCGGTATAGTCGTCGCCTGCATTGAAGACGGCAACATGTTTTTCGGATTGACGAAACTTGTTGATGTAACCCAGCAGTGTCGCGGTTCCTCCGACGAAGTACGTCGTATCTCTCTTCAGCAGGGAATCGTGTACGGTAACCTTGTACGGAATGTTGTAGGAATGAAAGTCGTTCCAGTGAAGAATGGTGAGTGGAACGAGACGATCGTTGGCTTGCTGTGGGTGACAGGCATTCACCACGAAGAGAAGGAGCAGAAGGAATCGTTTCATCGTTTGTCCTGTGTTGTTGAGATGAAGTTACTGAAAACTGCAAGAGCGCACAATGAATTTTTCGTTGACTTTGCTCGGAGTGTTGGGTATATTTTCAATGAACGAGGGCCGTTAGCTCAGTCCCAAAGTTGCCCACGAGCGAAGCGAGTGGAGGCAACTTTGCGGATCCCGCCGAAGGCGGGATTTGGGACACTGCTTCACTCATGGGCCGTTAGCTCAGTCCCAAAGTTGCCCACGAGCGAAGCGAGTGGAGGCAACTT
>CAYJSZ010000054.1:0-16146 GCA_964372545.1 uncultured Ignavibacteriaceae bacterium | reverse complement strand
CCATCCCACAAATTCTGGAGACGGATATTCTCGTTCTCCCCGTGCTGGTTGTTGTCATAGTTGACGATGGGGATACCGATCTGCGGCGCGCCGGTGACTTCGGCGAAGACGGAGAGCGGTCCGCTGCCGCCGAGCGTCGGCATTCGCACGATCTTGCCGTCGATGACCGATTGGACCGCCACCACGATTTTTTGCGCGATGGGCAGATTCATCGGCGTGCGGAAGGCTTTGTAGCCGTCGCTCGTCGTGACTTTCGCGATCAAGGGGGATTGAAGACGCATCGCTTGATCAGGATCGCGGCCGGTGAGAACGTATCCCCGCTTGCGGATGTGCTCGTTCAGGCGCTCCACTTGCCTCTGCGGGTCGTTGCCCTTCACCAATCGCATATCGATGCGCGCGGTGGCGGTTGCAGGAACGATCGTGCGAGACTGCGCTCCGACGTACGCGCTGGAGAGTCCGGCGACATTCAGCGACGGAAGATTGATCAGCTCGTTGAGCGATATTCCACCACCTTCTGCTCTCGTAAACCCAAGCTCGTGCATGAGTGTCGTGTCGTACTCCGGGCTTTCGGCAATGGCCTGTTGTTCCAACTCTCCGAGCGGCTCGACATCGTCGTAGAATCCGTTGACGAGCACACGGCCGTTCTCATCCTTCATCGACGAGAGAAGCTTGGCGAGCATCATGGCAGGATTGGGCGCCCAGTTGCCGTAATGGCCGCTGTGAAGCGCGCGGTTCGCTCCAAACAGAGTTATCTCCGCAGAAACAATTCCGCGGCAGCCGAAGAAGATCACCTTCTGCCCGTTCTGATGCACAGGCCCATCGCACGTAACCCAGATATCGGCTTGAAGCAGGTCTTTGTATCGACGAAGAATTTCTGTAAGATGCGGCGAGCCGGCTTCTTCTTCTCCCTCGAAGAAGAATTTCAGATTGACCGTGAGAGGAATCTTGTTTGCCCGCAGCGCATCGAGCGCTGCAAGGAGGGCGACGATGGGCGATTTATCGTCCGATGACGACCGCCCGTAGACGCGCCAGTTGCCGTCGATCTTCTCGTTCGGCCTCGGGAACGGAATTACTTTCCCGCCTTCTTCCATCGACCTGTCGCGCAACACCGGCTTCCACGGCTTGCTCTCGACCCACTTTGTGGAATCGGCAGGCTGGCCATCGTAGTGGCAGTAGAGCATGATGGTCTGCGTTGCGCCGGGAGTTGTTAGTTCACCGAACACAGCGGGCGGTACTTCGGGGCGCTCATGGTCAAGAAGGCGTGTGGCGATTCCCCGCTTGCTCATGATCTGCATGATGAATGCAGCGTTGCGGCGAATGTTCTCGCGGTCGGCGGCAACGTTGGGAATAGCAAGCAGGTCGACGAACTCCTGCAGGATGCGATGCTCGTTTGAAGCCCGGTAGGCGCGGACGGTTTGCTTCAGATCGTATTGGGAAAAAGAAACGGAGCTACAAATGAAGATCAGAACGATAACGCGCGTGATTCTCATGCTTCCTCCAGAAATGGTTACGCGGACGGTTGACCTCGTTCAACATTTTGATACAGCGCCGTCTGGCCGGCATAGAACGACGCCTTCAGCCACATTCTTGCAATCATGTATATTTGCCCCAACGCAAACGCGAGGAGGATCGTAGCATACGTGTCCTGCGCGAGTTGCTTCTTGAGGAGGACAAAGACGACGATCAGCAGCAGGCCGATGATCGTGAGCAGAAGGTAGAGGCTGTACGTCTTGCGGAAGTTCTTGAATGCAAAACGCGTCCCGGCCACGAGCGCAACGAGCGCGCTGATGCGGTCTTCCACTACGATGCGGATTTTGGCGTAATCAAAACAGATCGTAATGAAAGAAAGCAGAAGAAGCACGAGCGCGTTCTTCACCATATAATAGATGAACGGCGTCATCTCGGAAGGCTCGTTGGCGGTCCAGAGGGGGATTTTGTTCGTCGCCCAGTCGAAGAGCCAGAGGAAGAGAATATAATAGACAACGAGTGAGAGGAGCGAGAGCCGGAAGAAGCGGCCAAAGTGTTTTGCCCCTTCCATCAAAAATTCGGTGAAGCTCAGACGGTAGTCTTTGGCATACATGCCGATAAACGCGCCGGCGAGAAACGTGCTGAGGAGAACATAGAGGAGGGTAACGCCGGTGAGGAGATCGGGCGTGGTAAATGATTGCCGGATGATGAGCGTGTAGAAGAATCTCCCGACACCTTTGACGACAGTGCCGCCAAGAACTGCTTCGGTATGGTTCAGGAACGGCGCGTAGCCGAGGATTGAGTAATCGACGTAGCGCGTCAGCTCGCTTGCCTGCATGTCGATCTGCCAGGCCTGGTACCAATTCGCGCTGAAGCCTTTCAGCAGCTCGTCTTCGCGTATTGTGTCCCGAATGTACGTCTGAAGCTGGCTCATCAACGGCAGCGCAAACACGAGCGCCATCGCCACGTTGACGACCCACGCGAACAGCACCATCCGCTTCGTGCGATTGACTTTTGAAAAACCTTGTTGGAGAGATTGAAGGATTGTCATAAACATCTCCGAAGATTTTGACCCCACCCTGCCCCTAAGTTCTGAGGGAGTTCCGCTTTTTGAATCCCGCTATGTGAGCGGAATCCTGAAAAGCGGGACTCCGCTCCTGAAGGTACCAGGCTCGGGAGTAGACCCGCCCGCCTGAACGACTTCAGTCGGTCGGGCGGGACCCCCTCGCAACACGCGAGGCCGTTAATGCCAGAAGCTGTTGAATTCGAAATAATTTTGCAGCCAGAACATCCATTTCGATGCAATCTTCATCGCTGCAAGCGACCGGAATCTCGGCGGCCGGATCACTTTGCTATTGTTGTTGTAGTTGATGTCCATGACGAGCTTGCCTTCCGGGTCAACGACGGCGTATTTCACGGGCGACGTCGTGCGGTAGACAAAGCGCTTCCAGCGATATTGCCCATCCCATTGTTCGGCCCGCTCCTCGTCGTTCTCAAAAACCACCTTGATATCCACCGGTGCAATCGCTTCTCCTTCGCGCTTTACCACAACGGTGCATTCATAGATTCCTGAGTCGCTCGTGTCCGCGGCCATCGGCATGCCGTTCATCGTGAAGATTCCCTGCGGCTTCGGGATCGGGCGATTCGTAATGCTGTCGACGCTGTAATCGAACAGATTCGAGCTGAACCAGGTGTTCTCGAAGAGCCAGTTCATGTTTTTCCCGCCGACCTCGTTCACGGTGTTGATGAAATCCTGTGTCGTCGGATGCTTGAAACGGTGGCGGTGGTGATATGTTCGCATGACGCGGTACATCATTTCTTCGCCTAAGTATTTTTCCAACATCCAGAGCGACATGGCGGGCTTGGTGTACGAGTTGAGACCGTAGGTTTGATAATACTCCCACCCCTTGCGGGCCATGACGTCGTTTTTTCCCTGCCGACGTAAATCGCTGTTTCCCGTCGTGTAACGGCCTGTTTCAACCTCGTCGAAGACGTACGGAATTCCAACGCTCGTTCCCGCGCCCGGTCCGCCAAAGAAATAGCGCACAGCCCTGAACGGCGGCCATGCGGTGTTGAGGATACGGTCCTGCGAGTAGGAATTGAATCCCTCGTCTAACCACGCTTCTTCAAACTCGTTGTTACCGATGAGGCCGTACCAGAATTGATGGCCGAACTCGTGCACGGTGACGCTCTCCGGGCTCGGCTGCTCTTTCGGTGCGAAGATGTTGCTGCCTCCGGTGAAGAGCGTCGGATATTCCATGCCGCCCGAGCGGCTGTCGTTTGCCGGATCGACCACAGTGACGGTCTCATACGGATACTCGCCGTACCACTCGCCGTAATACCGAAGCGCTTTAAACGTTGCATCGAAGTAACGCTCGATCGTATTGCTGTGGTGTGGCTGAGTCAGCAGAATAACCGTGACTTCTCTCAGCGGATGGTGTCGGTTTGATTGTTCATTAGGTTCTTGATCGCGGTGCACGAACTTCCGAACGTTGCGAACCAGATCCGGCGCTGTGACCCACGCGAAGTCGTGCACGTCCTCTTGATAGAATCGATAAGTTTTCGTCCCGTCGCCATTGTCTTTTTCTTCTTTAGGAATGCCGCCCGTCGCGCCGATGACGTAGTTCGAGGGAAGGGTGATCGAGACATCATAGACGCCGTAGTCCGCGAAGAACTCCGTGTTCGCATGAAATTGATGGCAGTTCCATGCGCCCTTGCCCCCTTGGGGTCTCCACCACACCCCGATCTTGGGAAACCACTGCGCCAGGAAATGATAATCCCGTCTCGCTCCAGTTCTGGAGATGGGAATCGGCTGCTTCGTCTCAAACTCGATCTTCAGCCTCAGTGTTTGTCCCGCTGGAATCGGTCTCGGCGTTATCACCTGAAAGACCGTCTGGTCGTCTGGATTGCCGTCATCCGGCTGGATGTACTTGAAGGTGCCCGTGATGTCGATTTCCCCGTTTCCATCCAACACGTTCACACTTTTGACGTTCGTGTAGCCATAGTCTTCTTCTCTCATGTTCGGCCGACCCAAATCCCACCCTCGCTCCTTCGCAAACGTGCTGCGGTTGTTCTTCCACGCGTTGTGATAGAGGTGAAACGGAAAGGTCTGCTGCGGTTGGCCTGTGGTGTTCTTCCACTCCAACAGTTCCCACCCGCTGATGAGCCGAGCTTTGGAATCAAGCTTCACCTCCATCGTGTAATTTGCAATCCGGTCGCTCTGGCGCGGGAGGACAAGATTTTTTTCCCACGGGTCGTCGCCTTGCGTTAGCGTCTGAACCGATGGTCCGGGCGCCTGCTTCGCCGGAAGCGGGTCAGCGCCTGGCAAACCGATGAATGCCACCATCCCTGTGCAGACCGCGATCCATAAGCCGTATTCAATGAGTGCAACCCAGGATTTTTTCATCGTTGTCTCCTTCTCAGTACTTGGAAGAGTGGAACACGCCCACGTGTTACCACTCCGTCTCCAGCCAGCTTTCATAAATCGACTTTTCCAGCACGGTCGGGCTTTTGCTTTTCACAATGGTGTAGGCGGGCACGGGTCGATTCTTCAAGATGATTTCAAACTCGCGGAGTCTCTCGTCTCTGAAGACTGTCAACCGCACATTGTCTCCGGCTTTCATCTCGGCCGTTCGTTTCGTCAGCTCGTCTCTGGATACGCGATATCCGTTCAGCGCAATAACCTGATCGCCAACATTAACCCCCGCGTCGTATGCCGGCGAGCCGGCGACAACGCGAGTGACCTTCATGCTGTCCTTTGTATCTCTCATCTCTATGCCAAGCCACGGCGTCCCCGCGGTATCCTTCGCCACAAGCTGGAGCCCGGCGTAGCTGAGATACTCGTCCCAATCAATTGAAGCAGTTCCGTACATGTACTTGTCGAAGAACTCCTTGAGACTCCCCCCTGCGAATTCTTCGGCAGCTTTCCTGAGATCGGCAGTCGTATAGCCGGAACCGCTCAAGGGAAAGCGTTCGAACATTGCGCGCATCACGTTATCCAGCGAGCGTTTGTTGTTCGACCGGCTGCGGATCTCCAGGTCGAGCAGCAGGCTGACGCTAGCGCCCTTGTCATAGTAATCCGCTTCATAGTTGTACGATTCCTCGGTGTTGCGCCAGTATTTGACCCACGCGTCGAAACTCGATTCCGCCAGCGATTGCTTCAGATTGCCCGGCCGTTCGCGATCGGCGCGGATGTTGCTCGCCAGCCGCTCAAGATACTGGTGCGGCTTCTGAAAGCCGAGCCGTGTCATGAGCAGGGAGGCGTAGTAATCGGTCGTCCCTTCCGCAATGCCGAGCTCTTCGGTGTAGTTCTCTTTGGTAAAATCGTACGGATTGATGCCCTTCGGTCGGAGCTGCTTGACGTTCCAGGTGTGAAAAAATTCATGCGTTACGGTACCGAGGAAGCCGCGATAGGTTTCCGGACCCTTGAAGATGAACGGACGCACGTCAAGAATAGTCGAGTTGATATGCTCCGTCGCCCCGGATGAATTCGCCATCAGGTGCACCATGAACGTGTAGTGGTTATAGGGAAACTTGCCCCAGAAATCCTTACACGCTTTGACAATCCTGGAGATGTCTTTGATCAGCGTATCCGGATTGTAATTTCCCTCTCCCGCGATCATCAGCATATGCTTGGTGCCATCAACCTCAAACTCCCATTCTTTTTGCGTCCCGACTTCGATCGGGCAATCGGCAAAGTAGTCGTAGTTCGGCGCGGTGAATTTGTTCTTCTCGCCTTTGACCGGGTCGAGTCCTGTGGCCACGTGCCAGTTGCCATAGGGAATAACCGTGATCGTCAGCGGCAGCTTGCGGTATTTCTCGGCATACATGAAGGAAGACATCGGGTCGACGAAGAGATGCTCGTCGTTCAGCCCCTTGGTGCGGGTGTTGAATTCGTTCGCGAACATCCTGTAGCTCGCTATGACTTTCGCTGCCCCTTTTTTCTGAATGCGCCAGGTCGTCTTATCGACTTTCGACCACTGTAACGGCTTGCCGTTGCCATCGGCAACGGAGAATCCCTGCACGCCGCCGGCGAAGTCGAACACCACGTAGCGGCCGCTGCGCCAGACGGGGAGGATGAGGTCGAGCGTTGCATCGCCGGAAGGAAGGTTGCCGTAGGAAACTTCAATCTCCATGAGATGGGACGAGGGCCGGGACATGCCGAGCGTGTATTCAACGGTTACATTCTGTGAGCGTGCCATATGCGGGAGAATAAGAACGATGACCGGGATGAGAAGGTGTTTCATTCATGACTCCGAACGGTTGTACTTGGCAGGTGTGAGGCGTAAGAAAAAAAGAAAGTCGTTGAATAGCAAGGAGGAAAGATGTTTGGTAGTGTCTTAAAATGAACGTGGGCAAGGTGCTGTCAGGAGCCCTTCCGAACGACTAGTCGTTCAGTTGGGCGGGTTACCTCCTGACCGCTCTGAGGAAAATGTCGGGACGCCCGTCTGCCTTCCTGATCCACTTTGGCGGGCAGGTAAGTCCCGACATCACAAAAATTCTTAAAAGAGCACAACTCCTCGTGCAACAGAACCGGAAAGCATCTCGGCGTAGGCTTCGTTGATCTGGTCGAGCGTGTATGTTCTTGAGATGAGCTTATCAAGAGGCAGCTTGCCCTGGAGATAGAACTCCGCGTAGCGCGGGAAATCGCGTGCGCTGTTGGCGGTGCCGTAGTACGATCCCATGATGGTTTTTTCCTGACGCGTGATGATGGCGCCGGGGAGATTCGTGCTGCTGCCGACGGATGAAATCCCGACAAGAACAATCGCGCCGCCGGGTCGAGCTGCTTGCAGACAACGCTCTTGCACGGCGGGAATTCCGATCGCTTCAAACACGTAATCCGCGCCGCGACCTTCGGTAAGACTGCGGACGTCCTCAATAGTAGTAGCCGAGTTCATTAGTGCGTGCGTCGCCCCGAGGTCGGCCGCTATTTTCCGCTTCGCCTCATGCCGGTCAACCGCGATAATGGTCTTTGCCCCGGCAAGCTTTGCTCCCATCACGATGCTCAAGCCAACACCGCCCGCGCCGAAAACAACAACGCTGCTATCCGCCTTGACCCGTGCAGTGTTGAGCGCGGCACCGACACCTGTAGTGACAGCACAGCCGATCAGAGCAGCGACCGGCAACGGAATTTCTTTTTCCATCGGCACGCAACATTCCTGCGGCACTACGGCGTATTCCGAGAAGCACGCGAGCGCACTGAAGTGATAGTAGCCCCGACCGTTCTTGGAAAATCGCGTCGTCCCGTCCATCATCGTGCCGGCCCAGATCGGTCCGACGTACGTTGAACACAAACTCGGACGGTCATTCAAGCAGTAGAAGCACTTCCCACAATTCGGCGCCCAGTTCAGGGCAACGTGATCCCCAACGTTCACGCGCGTCACGCCCCCGCCCACCGCTTCAACCACACCGGCGCCTTCATGACCCGCCACCACAGGCAGCGGATGAGCCGTCGCCCCGGTCGCAAGGTGCCAATCGCTGTGGCACACGCCTGTCGCGCCAACTTTGATGAGCACTTCGCCGTTGCGGGGCGCCTCAAGGTCAAGCGTTTCAATCTGGAATGGTGTATTGGATTGATAAAGGACAGCAGCGCGAGTTTTCATCATGTCCTCTTCACTCCTCCATAGACAGCCATCGGTCCGTACTTCCAAAAACATTCTGGCTGTGGGAATCCGGCAGCTTTCAACATTGCGAACTCTTCATTGAGCGGAAAATAGCGGTCTTCATCCGCCCAATTGGCAAAATGCTGGCGCGCCTCTGCTTCAGTCATTCCTTTGGTCATCATGAAGTCGGTCCAGAGTCGGTAGGTTGCTTCTTGCGTGTGCAGCTCAGGACTCATGGTAGCATCGCCGTTAGCAAAGATTCCTGGCGACCGCAGTGCTTGAACAATATTCGAATAGATCGCGGTTTTTCTGTTGGAGTCTTTGATATGGTGTAGGGCGATGCAGGCAACAACAGCGTCGCATTCCGGCAACGGCTCTTCAAACGACCGCTCGACAAATCGAACACGCTCGCTGTACTTTTCCAAACGATGTCTCGCTACCTCAACCATTTTGGTATCAATATCCCAGACCTCGATTTCCGCGTCCGTAAATCGCTCAGCCATTGCTGCCGTCAAAGAGCCGGTTCCTCCACCGAGATCGATGATCCGCGCTTTCGATGGCAGCACACATTCACACCAGCGCACAATCATCGCGTGCATCGTCTCATACTCCGGGATGAGCGTACGAATCATCCGATCGTACTCGGCGACGTGGAAATGAAAATGGTCTTCAACGGAATGCGACATAGGCTGCCCCTTTGCAGAGGAACCTTCCGAAGGTTTTTCGATAATCAAATAGACCCTTTGGAAGGTTATTCAGTTAGTGAAGTTGACCGCCTCAGAAAGAGCGCATCATTGTTGGGTCAATTGCTGTCGCCATCGACTAAAGTCGACGGCTACTCTGATCGCGAAACCCCGCGTAGCGGGGTTTTCCCCAGCTTTTTCAGCGAGTTTGTCCAGCCGTCCGTTTCAACGGATGGCTGGCAAGCGGTCAACTTAACTCAGTTAGTACTCCCGCCACATCGACCACGATTGGTGAAAAGAACAGCGCGTGGGGATTCTTTCGGTGCCCTTCCCAGTCTGCCAAGAGTTCTGCCGCTTCGTGGTTCGTGATGATGCCTTTCTCCGCCATGATGGGCGTATACACGGAGAAAAACCGATGGGCCCATTCGAAGACACCGCTGTTGGGACCGCCGGCGAGCGAATTGGGATGATAGTCGATGAGCCGAACGCCAAATTTCCGAAAGAGCGCGACTGCTTTCCCTGCAACGTACGGGTCGCCGCCGCCGAAGCGATAGTACGCCCGGACAATCTCCGGCATGCGATCCCACGCACCGCCGCGCGGAAAGAGCGAAAGCCCTTCGTAATAGTAGTCTTGAATCGCGATGATCCCGCCGGGCCGAAGCGCGGCAACGAGACATGCAAGAAACTTTTCGAAGTCGGGAACAAAGCTTGCAACCCAGCGAGCAAAAACCAGGTCATAGTATCGCGAGGGGAGTCTCGCTTCTTCTGCAGTACCCTGGATGAGCTTCACATTCGTCCAGCTCCGGTTTTCCACTTCTTCCGCAAACGCATCGAGATAAAACTTGCCGGGCTCCAGCGCGGTAACTTCTCCCGTCTCGCCGACGCGCTCACGCAACTCCGCAGCGACAAGTCCCGGACCCGCGCCGGCATCGAGACACTTCCAGCCCTTGCCCACACCGATGCGGTCGAAGAATCCGTTCGTCACCGGACCCCAGACGGTTTGCTGAAAGCGCAGCCGCTCAAGCTCCGACTGGTTGATGCCGAGGAGGTAGTCTGTTGAATTATCGCGGTTCATTCGTCGTTGCCTTTCGACCCTCACCGCTGTTTCTGTCTCCCCTCCGCCATGCTGGGAGAGGGGTTTGAGGAGAGAGTGCCATCAGTTCGCCGCCTGCTCGGTTTTCATTCTTCAACTTTCATTTCCCAGCCGTCGAATTCGCCGCCGAACCGAGCTGCCAGATCCGTGAGTTGTTTTCGATACCGCTCGATGGCGGCAAATCGCGGAACGAAATGCTTGTACGCCAGACAAAGCCATGTGTTGTGTCCGTCGGAAGGAGGAACAAGCTCGACGTCGAATTGTTGTTTCTCCAATTCCTTTGCGGCCTGATAGGCTTGCTCTTCGACGGGAATATAAATCCAGAAACTCACCTCGTGCGGCTTTTTCGTGTCAGACCCTAATTCCGTTAAAAGCTCCAGCACGCGCCTGTCCACCTTTGCAATGATATCCGCAGGGGTTTCGTGAAACGCTCTCTTGTTGCCGCGCTTTCGCAGCAACGTTCCACGTTTTCGCTTATGCGCCGGCATTATTTTTCCGCTCGCTCCGTCTTCTCTCCCCAGATGTACCGGCTGAACCAGTTGTAGTTCTCCTCCATCACGGCACGCATCTGCTTCGGCTTGTTGATGCCGTGGCCGAAGCCTTTGTAGACTACAAGTTTTACCGGCACGCTGTGGTCTTGCAGCGCCTGATACAGCTCGTACGCGTTCGGAATCGGCACACGCTGGTCGTTCTCGCCATGTTGAATCAGCGTCGGCGTTTTGGCAGTCTTGATGTACGAGATGGGCGAGGTCTTGCGATAAACCTCCGGGTCGTCCCACGGCGTCGCTTTCAAATACTGCCGCGTAAACGGATGAATGTCCGTGTTCACGTAGTACGTCATCCAATCCGAGATGCCCGCGCCGACGGAGACAGCCTTGAACCGGTCGCTGAACGTGGTGATGTAGGCCGAGATGTAGCCGCCTTGACTCCATCCCATCGCCCCTACTCGTTCGCGATCGACCATGCCTTTCTCGATAAGATAATCCACACCCGAGATGACATCCCAGTAATCGCCGACACCGAGGTTGCGCACGTTGAGCGAGCGGAATTTCTCGCCGTAGCCCGCTGAGCCTCGATAGTTTGGCCGGAGAATCAGCGCACCTTTCGCGGCAAACATCTCGACCGGGTAGTAACGGTCGGCGAAGACGAGCGGACGGTCGACGCCCGTAGGCCCGCCGTGAATGATGACCAGCAGCGGATACTTTCTCGATGGCTCGTAATCCGCAGGCTTGATAAGCACGCCTTCAATCGGCGTTCCATCGGTGGATTTCCATTCGACAACCTCGCGCGTGGCGAGCTTGAAGCTTCTGAATTGTTCGCTCATTGTGGTGAGCTTCTTTACCTTGAATGGCCGGAGCGAAGAGACGGCAACTTCGGGAAACTCGCTCGGCATGGCCGCGAGGAACGCTGTCCATTTATAGTCGGAGGAAAAGGAAAACGACTGCGTCGTGAGATTGTCCGGACTGGTGATGCGCTCGACCTTTTTTGTGGTGGGATTGAGACGATAGAGATGTGCGGTGACCTTCTGGAGAGCGGAAAAATAGATGCCGTCCGTCCCCCACTGTAACAGCGACACATCCTCATCAAACGCATCCGACAGAATGCGTGGCGTTCCTCCGTCGGCAGGAACTACGGCAATTCGGTCGTTCATATAATAGTAATACTCCTGACCGTTGGCGGTTACGTACGCAATCGACTTCCCGTCCGGCGACCATTCGGGATTGCTGTCCGGACTTTTCGTATCGACGATTTTTTTAACGGTCGTATCACTGAGCGCGAGGACATAGATATCGGCCGTGTGGGAGTTATTAGGATCCGGGTCTTGCGCGGCGCTGAAGGCAATGCGCTTCGAGTCAGGCGCCCAGGAAAAACTGCCGACCGTGAAGTCGGTACCCCTCGTCAAGCGCGTGGGCTTGGGAATTGAATCGTTGACTTCTGCCGGCATCGGGAGAATCCAGAGATGCGTCATCAAGTAATCGCGGTCGACGACTTCAAAGTCGCCGTATTTTTCTTTGCGGTCTTTCAGTGCTTTCGGTTCCGGGTCGGTGGATGTAAACCCGATGCTGCGTCCATCCGGTGCCCAGCGAAAGGAATTGACGCCCGTCTCGTGCTTCGTAAGCTGCCGAGCCTCGCCGCCAATCGGGCGAATCAGGTAGAGCTGATTCTTTCCCTCTCTGTCCGAGGTAAACGCGATCCATTTGCCGTCGGGCGACCATTGCGGGTTCGAGCTGGATTTCTTCGCGTTCGTCAGTTGATACTTCTCGCCCGTCGCGACCGCGGCAATCCAGATTTCAGTCTCGTACGCGTTCTCGTCCCAATTGGTTTCGTTGACGATGTACGCAACGTTGCGACCATCGGGAGAGATGCGCGGGGTTGAGACGCTCTTGAGGCTGAGGGCTTGCTCGATGGAGACTGTTGACGCGGTTTGCGCGCTCAACCAGTGAACAGTCACTCCTAGTAAGAAAATCAGCCTTGATCTCATCATAAGATTTCTCCTTATCATTTTTGCTAAAGATTTTTTCGGAAGCCTTCCTGCTATCGGACTAAAAGCATTTTTCTTGCTTGTTGAAATCTCGGAGTCATAAGGCGATACAGATACACTCCACTTGGCAATTGGTGTGCATCAAACCGAATGTGATACTTCCCAGATTGTAACGTCTGGTCAACTATCCTCTCGACAAGCTGGCCTGCTTCATTATAAAGAGAGAGCGTGACATGCTCGTTGTGAGGAAGAGAGAATTCTATAATTGTCGTTGGATTGAAGGGATTCGGGTAATTTTGATAGAGTTCGAATTCACTCGGTCGTGCAGAACCAGTTTCTCTCACCGCGGTAATACTTGACGTCTTCCGATACATCGGGTTCAACTGCGAGTAGTTGTAATTGTTGGAGAATGTCGGATCAACTGCGATGAGATTCGAGAGTATCTCAAACGACTGACCGGTAACGGAAACCCGACACAGAATGACCCCGTATTGCCCGTTCTTTTCTACAGCACCATCGAAAACAATAAATTGCCCATCCGTAGAAAAATCCCCGTCAAGCGGAAAGGTGCCGCGGTTCGCCTGACCGGGATATCGAGTATCCACGTTGTAGCCGGCATTGTTGAGAGCAATCGTGACGGTTGAATCCAAATCCGACAGCTGCGCTCCAGTCGTTGCATTGTAGATTCTCATGCGCCCCGGTTCCAGAATTTTCGATTCATCGGGAGAGATCGCTAAATGGATTCCACCGGCACCGGGAATGAGAAGAACCTCGCGCTGCGCCGCCAGGTCGTAGACGTGAAGGTCGATGCCTGTTTGAGGAGAGAAAGAGGAATACGCAATCTTGTTCGATAGCGGAAACCATTCCGGCGATTCTTCGTTGTCGGGTGACGTACCGATACGCTGATATTGCCGCGTTTGCAAATCAACGGCGTAAATGTTCAAGTCTCTTGGCGGCGCGTCGGGGAAAATTGACGCCTGGACGACTATTCTGTTTCCATTTGGCGAGAGCGATGGGCGAGCCATGTAGCGTAACCCGTTGATAACAATTTGCTGTTGCGAATCGTTTGGAGAAACAACGAAGACAATCGAGTCGCTGACAAAAACGACTTTGCTCTCATTGATATCGAATCCGGCCGACGTCAGCACAATTGAGGTTGAAAGTTGCCCATTGAGAAGTGTGAGCCGTGTCGATGGATCAGAAGTATTCGGAAGGCGATAATAAATGCCCGAGGGAAATGTTGTCGATTGTGCCATGACTTCATGCACAATCCCCAGCTCAGAGGATAGAACAAGAAGTACCAATAGATTCAAACGAAGCCACATACGACCTCCTTACGATTTCAAGATAGAGAATTACTCACCCTCAATCGCTTTTCTTGAAATCTGCCAACCCCTGCCATTTTAACCAATCCACTTTGCCGCTGGGGTTGAGCGTAAATGTCACCAGTTCTTTGCCCTCTGTTTTGTCGCGCCACGCCACCTGATACGTATCATACTGCCAGTGGTTCATGTCGCCGACATACGCCGGATAAAACTGAATCACCAACTTGCCATTTTCTTCTTTGATTGTAACGTCGCCATACATTTCATTTTTGTACGTGCCGACGTACTTCTCTTGCGACAACGAGGGCTTTGAATCTTTCGCACGCTCTTCCTCTCTTTTCTTTTCCTCTGCTTTTGCCTTGTCCTGGGCTTCTTTATTGATCTTGAGGTACTCCGCGCTCCAGTCACGCTCTTTGCCGCCAAGATAGTGGTCGAGAATACGATACATGAGCGCGGCGTTGATCGTTGCGCGTGTGGAGTTAATGAGAATGACAAGCCCGAGTTTCTCTTCCGGCACCAGCGTTACTTGTGCGCGCATGCCGTGAATCGCGCCGCCGTGCGAGACAATGTAATGGCCGAGATAATCGTTGAGCACCCAGCCGAATCCGTACGTTGAAAAATGTGTCGAAGGTCGAAGCGCTTGCGAAAGGGAATCCAGCCGAATAATCGTCTGCGGTGTCTGCGCCTCTTTCATAACTTCTTTACTCACGATTTGCTGACCGTTAAACATCCCTTCGTTCAGGTTTAACCGAATCCACTGGGCCATGTCCACAACGTTTGAGTTCACTGAACCAGCCGGTGCGATATTGTCGATGTTCACCCATGAAATCACCTGCACCTTGTCGTCAATAACCCCGTGCGGCGTTGCGACATTGGACATTCCTTCCAGCGCTTTGGTGCTCGTAGTCGTAGAAGTCATACTTAAAGGCTTGAATAAGCGCTCTTGAATGAAATCATCCCAGCTCTTGCCCGCGACCTCCGGAATAATCTGTCCGGCCGCCAGATACATGATGTTCTGATAGCCGTAACGGGCACGGAATCCCCACCCCGGTTTCAGATACCGAATGCGCTGTAAGACCTCGTCCCGCGAATACGGCGAGCGATACCAGAGAAGGTCGCCGCGTTCAAGACCAGCGCGGTGGGTGAGCAGATCGCGCACCATCAGCTCGCGCGTTACGTAGGGATCAGAGAGTTGAAAGCCCTTGAGATATTTCGCCGCGGGGTCGTCCCACGAGATTTTCTTCTCGTCCACGAGCAATCCCATGCACATCGCGGTCATTGCTTTCGTCGTGGAGCCGATAGCAAAAATTGTTTTCTCGTTGACAGTCGTCGACTCGCCTAACTTTTGTACGCCGTACCCTCTCGCGTAGATCATTTTATCATCCTTCACAATGGCGAGGGCAAGACCGGGCACCTCCCATTCTTTCATTGCCTTCTGGACATATGCATCGAGACCTCGGAATGGTTCTTTCTGCGCGAAGGAATTCGCTACGACGAAAACAACCTGGATAACGAGAGCGACGGAGCGAAACGATTTTCTCATGTTCATAATTTTCTCCTTGTGTGATTCTCTCAATCAACAGCAATTGAAAAGACAATATCATTTGAGGCCGACAATTTGCAAAGCAATCAACAACGCGCGCTGTGTGCCGAGATGGCTGTTCGTCGCGTCGAAACTTTCGTTGAGCGAGTGCGCGCCGCGTCCTTGTCCCCCGCCGTCGATGGTGATCGCCGGGATGCCGAGACTGATCGGAATGTTGGAATCGGTGCTGCCGGCTGCGAGTCGCGAGCGAATCCCGAGCACCGAATCGGCAGCGAGGGCAATGCGAACGATCGGCGCGTCCGCGGGCTGTTCCCCGGTGGGACGCTCGCCGACGAGCCTGATATCGACGGAGAGTTTTACGGGATGATTCCAGGACGCATTCTCTTCGTCGAGTGCCTGCTGCACCACCGTCTTGAATTTGGCATCGACCGCTGCGAGCGACGCCGCACTTTCCGAGCGCATATCCATCTCCATCCACGCCGTGTGCGCGATGGAGTTCACCGACGTGCCGCCCTCGATGCGCCCGACGTTGAAGGTCGTCTTCGGTTGCTGAGGAACCTCAAAGCGCGAGATTTTTTCGATTGCCCGGCCGAGCGCATGGATGGGGTTCGGCATGCCGAACGCGCCGTAGCTGTGGCCGCCCGGTCCGCTAAAGGTCACTTTGTAGCGATGGCTTCCCACCGCTCCGTTTGTAATCCCGAGTCCCGTTCCGTCGATGGAAATAAAATGGGTAACCTTTCCCTTCAGCTCGTGCGCGAACAGGTGCCGAACGC
Organism: uncultured Ignavibacteriaceae bacterium; assembly: GCA_964372545.1. GTDB lineage: Bacteria > Bacteroidota > Ignavibacteria > UBA10030 > UBA10030 > CAYJSZ01. The sequence continues at coordinate 178 of CAYJSZ010000054.1, read as the reverse complement.
CGCGCAAATCGCCCAACCCTTCTTCTCCCACCGTTGCAACAAAAAGGATTGTGCCGCGCGTGGCAATCTTCATTTCCTGCATCGCCCGCACAACAGCCAGCAGCACCGTGAGACCGCGGCAGTCATCTCCGATTCCCGGAGCCTTCATCGTTGAGCCGCTGCGCGTGACTTTCACATC
>CAYJSZ010000053.1:0-16510 GCA_964372545.1 uncultured Ignavibacteriaceae bacterium | reverse complement strand
TTTCGATTTCATGGCATCCTCCTACGTTGTGGCCGTTCGCGGTTTTTCCGGCATGGAGAACAAGAGAATAATATAGAGCAGCGCGCCAAAGCCGAATGACATAAGCGTAAAGATGACAAAGAGAATTCGCACGACGGTCGGGTCGATGTCGAAATACTCGCCAAGCCCTCCGCAGATGCCGAAGAATTTGCGGTCGAGAATCGAGCGCATCAATTGCCTGCGAGGCGGTGATTCGGGCGCCGGCGGCGCGGAGGCTTGCTGCGATTCGGCTGCCGACTTTTTTGTGCCGCCTCGTTTTTTTCGAGCGCCTGTCGTTCCTTCCGGCTCTTGTGGCCCTGCCGACGTGTCGGTGGTCTCCGCCGGCGGCGGTGGGGGCGGCTGGTCGGGTTCTGACTCTTTTCGTCTCATCAGAATATAAATGCCCGCGCCGATCAACGCAGCGGGAAAGAGATAGCTCCAGATAAATCGTGTGATCTGTCTGAACGAGAAGAAGTCGAGATTGATAAAGAGGACAAAGAACCCGATGACAACCATGGTGATGCCGATGATCTTGATCGCGCTCGGGTCCGTCTCTCGCTGCGTCGAGCCTTCTGCGGCCGTTGTTGACGGGTTGAGCGGTACAATGATGAGTGCAGCGATGTAGAGCAGAATGCCCCAGCCGCCGAAGATCGTGAGAAGCACCATCACGATACGCACGAGCGTCGGGTCGATATCGAGATATTCCGCAAACCCGCCGCACACTCCCGCAATGACGCTATTGGTTCTGCTGCGATACAGACGTTTGGATTGGGGGGACATGGTGGGGCTACCTTTCTTACATGGTGAAAGCTACTGAAATCTACGGCGATCTCCAAAGAAGGTTACAGAACCGCAAGAATTCCTTACCTCACGCTGCGAGGCTGTCCAAAAAGTATTTTTAACCATTACGTTGTGTTCATGAGAAATCAACAATCGACCATTTTCATACCCCAACGTGGGCGAAATGGCCCTCCAGAACGCGCCTGCCCCAAAGCCTCAAGGACGGCGGGCAGGTCGCCCTACATTTTGGACAGCCTCAGAGTTTATTCGAATTTCAGTCGAACGTTCACAATCTCGGGCCGGTTGCCAGTGCGAATGGGCGGACCCCATGTGCCGACGCCGCTCGAGACGTAGATGTGCGTCCGACCTCTCTGTTTGTAGCCCCAACTCAGCTCGTAGACCTTCTTGGTGATGAAATTGAAAGGCCAGAGTTGACCGTGATGCGTGTGGCCGGAAAGCTGCAGGTCGACGCCGTGCTGCTCGGCTTCTTCAAGATGAAAGGGCTGATGGTCCATCAAGATGATCGGCAAGGATTTGTCGACGCCCTGCATCAACTCGGAGAGCGGCTTTCGTTTCTTACCTGAAAATTGCGAAATGCTACGGTCTTCCCGCCCGACAATGTAGAGGCTGTCAAGAAGTTTCACCGCGCCGTCCCGCAAGACTTGAATGCCGTGATCGGTCAAATATTGACAAGCCTGTTCCACGCCGCCAATGTACTCGTGGTTGCCGGTGATGGCGATGACGCCGTGCTTTGATTTAATCGACCGCAGCGTCTCGCCGAGATTTTGTCTGATGACCGGACCTAAGTCCTCATCCAGGACATCTCCCGGCAGCAAGACAAGGTCGGGGTTGAGCGCATTGATCTTTTCGACGATATGTTCCAATCGCCATTTGCAGACAATGGTGCCAAGGTGAATATCGGAAGCGACGGCGATGTTGAGCGATTTGAGGGGATGCGAGTTTTTCGGAATTGTCAGGTCAAGTACCTTGATTCGCGGATTGCGGGCGTTGAGATGTCCGGCAACGAGCGCAAGGATGATTCCGCCAACGACACTCAATGCAATAACTCGATTTGTCTGTTCCACATCGCCGGTCAGAAATGACGGGAAAAACGGAACGATAACGTTGATGAGCCTCAGGAGATCGATCGACAAGAGTGTGAGAAAAAAGTAGATGAACGCCGCAAGCCAGTACGAGCCGATCCAAACGAGCGAGCTGCTGAGCCACGAAAGTGTGACTCGCTCCAGAAATCTCCCCACGGGATAGGAAAAGGCGAGGAAGCCGAAAAGCAATGCGTACGTCAGCCGATATTCTACTGGTGCAATCCACCAGCCTCTGCTGAATATGTAATAATTGAGAAGGCCGTAGACTGTCAGGAAGATGGAAAAGAACAGTGCAAAAGCAATGAAACGATTTTTCACTTCGGACTCATGATAGTTGTAAAAAAACCCGACAACGCGTCGGGTTCAACTCGAAACTCGTAACTCAAGACTGGAAACTGACTCACACTTCCATAATCTCTTTTTCTTTCATAGCGAGCAGATTGTCGATCTCTTTGATGTACTTGTCGGTCAATTTCTGTGCCTCTTGCTCCGACCGTTTGCGCTCGTCTTCCGGCATATGGGATTCTTTCTCCGCTTTCTTCAGATGCTCAATGGCATCACGACGAACATTGCGCACAGCGATCTTCCCATCCTCACCAAACTTCTTTACGAGCTTCACGAGTTCTCTGCGGCGTTCCTCGTTCAACGGAGGGATCGGGACGCGAATCATCGAGCCGTCGTTGATCGGGTTCAATCCGAGGTTTGCCCCTATGATCGCCTTTTCGATGGTTTGCGCCGAGCCTTTATCCCACGGCTGCACGGCAATCGTATGCACGTCCGGCGTGCTGATGTTGGCGAGTTTATTGAGCGGCGTCGGCGTTCCGTAATAATCCACCTTGATACCGTCCAGCAGCACCGTTGTCGCCTTGCCGGTTCGGATTTTCACAAATTCCTCCCGCACGACGTCGACCGCTTTCTTCATCCGGTTGTCTGCATTGATGAGAATATCTTTCGAGGTGGTGAGCTGCATGGGTCCTCTACAGTTGGTGAGAGAAACAATCTCGCAACTCCCGCGGGGGCGGGTCGAGTAGATTACTGCTCCCTGCTCTTGTTTATGAATGAACCCCCGAAACCGAGGGTGACTCGATAACCCGTGAGCCGATCGACTCTCCCGTTACGACCCGGCGAAGATTGCCCGGCGTATTCATGTTGAATACAATAATCGGCAAGTTGTTCTCCTTACAGAGTGTAACGGCCGTCAGGTCCATCACGCGGAGGTTTGTTTTTAAGACATCGGTGTACGAGATCTCCGGCAAATGAAGTGCCCCCGTGTTCTTCTCAGGATCGCTATCGTAGATACCGTCGACGCGAGTGCCTTTCAGAATGGCATCGGCTTCTATTTCGATCGCTCGTAATGCTGCGGCTGTATCGGTCGTGAAGTATGGGTTGCCCGTACCCGCGGCAAAGATGACGATGCGCCCTTTTTCCAAATGCCGGATCGCCCTGCGACGGATAAACGACTCGGCAATTTTTTCCATGTTGATCGCCGTGAGGCAGCGTGTGAACATTCCTTTATGCTCCAAAGCACTCTGCAGTGCCAGTGCGTTAATCACCGTTGCGAGCATCCCCATGTGGTCGCCCGTGACCTTGTCGATGCCGTCGCTCGAATTCTCGATGCCGCGATAGATGTTCCCTCCACCGATGACGATGCCGACTTCAACGCCAAGCTCCTTTACCGACTTGATCTCCTCGGCGTACTTGCTGAGCACGTTGGAGTTGATGCCGTACGCTTGGTCGCCCATCAGCGATTCGCCGCTGAGCTTGAGAAGAATGCGTCTGTATTTCAGCTTGTCCATGGCTCTAACGAATGTACGAAAAAAATCCCGAATTGCTCCGGGATTCTGACCTCCTTAGTTTTCATCTCCAAGCTGGAACCGCTTGAATCGCCGGATGAGGACTTTCTCGCCCACTTTCCCGGTCTGTTCATCCAACAAATCCTTGATGGTTTTGCCGGAGTCTTTGATGAAGCTCTGCTCCAACAAGCAAACTTCCTGATAATATTTTTCGAGACGCCCTTGCGCGATTTTCTCGGCGATATTGGCCGGCTTCCCTTCGTTCATCGCTTGAGATGTGTAGATTTCGACCTCCTTCTCAACGATGGTTTTCTCGACTTGGTCGCGGGAGACGTATTGCGGGTTCATCGCGGCGATCTGCATGGCGATGTCGTGCGCCAGCTGTTTGAACTCCGGCGTCTTGGCAACGAAATCGGTCTCGCAGTTGAGTTCTACCATCGCGCCGATGCGTCCGCCTGCATGGATGTAGGATTCCACCACCCCTTGATTAGCCGCCTTATCTGCGCGCTTCGCCCCCGTCGCTGCGCCTTTCTTGCGCAGAGACTCGATGGCTTTTTCCATGTCGCCACCCGTCTCTTCGAGCGCCCGCTTGCAGTCCATCATCCCGGCGCCGGTCTTCTCGCGTAGTTGTTTTACAAGTTCTGGGGATATTGCAGTCATAGTCGACAAAACTCTTTCTCCTTGAGGTCAGGCTTTTTCTGCTGTTTCACTTGCTGCTTGTTCCCGCTGCTCGGCTTCTTTCGCTCGATGTGCCGCCGCCAGTTGGGCGCCTTCTGCAACCGCATCCGCAATCGCTTTCGTGATCAACTGCACGGATTTCAGCGCGTCATCATTCGCAGGAATCGGATAGTCGATAGGCTCCGGGTTGCAGTTCGTATCGACGATCGCCACAACCGGAATTCCCAAGCGATGCGCTTCCTTCACGGCAATCGCTTCCTTCTTCACATCAACGACATACACAACGCCCGGCAGACGTGTCATGTCCACGACACCCATCAGTATATCTTGCAGCTTCTCCCGTTCACGAACAACGTACAAACGTTCCTTCTTTGTGATGCTGTCAAACGTCCCGTCTGTTTCCATCTTCTCGAGGTTCGTCAGGCGCTTGACGCTCTTTCGAATCGTCGCGAAGTTTGTGAGCATTCCACCGAGCCAACGCTGCGTCACGTAGAATGCTCCGGAACGCTTTGCCTCTTCTTCCACCACTTCCTTCGCCTGCTTTTTGGTCGCAACGAAGAGCGGCTTTTTGCCTTCGGCAACGATGTTCGAAATCGCGTTGCAGGCAGCGTCGAGCAGTACCTGAGTTTTCTTTAGATCGATGATATGAATCCCGTTGCGCTCCATGAACACATAGGGCTTCATCTTGGGATTCCAACGGCGGGTCAGGTGCCCGAAGTGCGCACCTGCACTCAGGAGTGCTTCCAACTCAACACGTGGCATGTTCATCCTTTGATTGGTTTATGGTCTTCTATTCCCGTCATCTTCTTCCGGAATCCTCGTCCCGATCATTGATCAGGACGGGACACCACCGGTCGAATCGGAGAATATGTTTGATAAAAAACTGATTACCGCTTGGAGAACTGGAACCGCTTGCGCGCTTTCTTCTGGCCGTACTTTTTGCGCTCGACCATTCTTGGGTCGCGCGTCAGTAGACCGGCACCCCGCAACGCAGACCGATACTCTTCATCGATGGCTACGAGCGATCGAGCAATACCGAGACGAACTGCGCCCGCCTGGCCAGTGGGACCGCCGCCTTCCACGCGAATGTGTGCATCGTACCTGCCGACGGTCGAAGTAACGGTAAATGGCTTCAGAACTTCTTGCCGCTGTAATTCAAGCGGAAAATACTTTTCAAACTCGCGGTTATTGATAACGACTTTGCCCGAGCCTTCCATCAGCTTGACACGGGCAATGGCAGTCTTCCGACGGCCTACGTAAATGATTGAACGCATTGTCGACATGGTTGCTGTCTCGACTCCTAGAACGTTACAGTTTCAGGCATTTGAGCTGTATGCGGGTGTTTGTCACCCCGATAGACCTTGAGCTTCCGGAAAATTCTGCTCCCCAGCCGGTTGTGTGGCAACATCCCTTTCACCGCGTGCTCGAACAGATACTCGGGTTTCGTCTTGATCAGCTCTTTAAACGATTCAAACTTTGCACCGCCCGGATAACCGGAGTTGCGGTAGAGTTGCTTTAACTCCGTGCGTTTGCCGGTGACTTGGACTTTCTCCGCATTGATGACAACCACGAAATCACCAACGTCCGCGTTTGGCGTAAACTGCGGCTTATTCTTGCCTCGCAAAAGCCGGGCAACATACGACGCGACACGCCCGAGCGTTTTGCCGTTTGCATCGACGAGATACCACTTTTGCTGGATCTCTCCGGTCTTGAAAAATCGTGTTTTCGGTGATGTCTCCACGAGAAAATCCTCCAATTCAGATAACTCTTGGTTAAAAAAAGCTATGTAATATAGTCGAAAAAGGAAAAAATGTCAACGAAAATTCTGAGGAAAAATCAGAGCGCGCGTTCGGCGTGGTAGGAGCTGCGGACCAGCGGACCCGACTCCACGTGCTTGAATCCCATCTTCATGCCGACCTCTTTATACATGCGGAACTCATCCGGATGGACATACCGATCGATTGGCAGATGATCTTTTGTCGGCTGGAGGTACTGACCAACGGTAACAATGTCGCAATGTACCGCTCGGACGTCTCCCAACACCTCAAGAACCTCCTCATATTGCTCGCCGATGCCGACCATCAATCCGGTTTTTGTCAGGAATCCACGTTTCTTCGCCCGCTCAAGCACTTCAAGCGATTGTCGGTAGTTTGCCTGAGGACGTACGATCGAATATAACCGAGGAACCGTTTCGAGGTTATGGTTCAAAACATCCGGTTGAGCATCCAGAACGAGATTGAGAGCCTCTTCGCTCCCTTTGAAATCCGGAATCAGCACTTCAACGCGACAGCCCGGAACGCGTCGACGGATTTCTCTGATCGTCTCGGCAAAAATCGGAGCGCCGCCATCGCGCCGCTCATCGCGATTCACCGAAGTAATCACCGCATGGCGCAGGCCGAGCAGCTGCACCGCTTCTGCTACGCGATAGGGCTCATCCCAATCAAGACCTTCGGAAGGCTTGCCTGTTTTCACAGCGCAGAAGCCGCAGGAACGAGTACAAACATCTCCGAGAATCATAAAGGTCGCAGTTCCGGCGTTCCAGCACTCGCCCATATTCGGACAGCGCGCTTCTTCGCAGACCGTGTGCAAGCGATGCATATCGATGATATTCTTCAGATGAGAATAGTTCTCGCCGCCCGGAAGTTTTGCCTTCAGCCATTCCGGTCGACGCGGGCGATCTGGCCCAGATGTTACGGCAGCTATTTCTTGAATGATGATTTCCACTTAGAATGCTTTGCTGAATTCGTAGTCCTGGATATTCGCAACAACCTTCTCTAAAAACTTTCCGCCCATTTCTCCATCAATAATGCGATGGTCAAATGAGAGAGTCAAATATGCCATAGAGCGGACACCGATTGAATCGTTCCCGTCCGCATCGGTCAACACCACCGGCCGCTTCTTAATCGCGCCAATCCCTAAGATCGCTACCTGCGGCTGATTGATAATCGGCGTGCCGATGATGTTGCCGAAGACGCCGTAATTCGTAATCGTAAATGTGCCGCCCTGAATATCATCCGGCATGAGCTTGCGATTTCTCGTTTTGGTTGCGATATCATTGATGGCACGCGCAAGTCCGAGGAAATTCTTTTCCTCCACATTCTTTATCACCGGAACGATGAGTCCCGAAGGAGATGCGACCGCCAAGCCGAGGTTGATAAAGTTTTTGAGAACGATCTTATCTCCCTCCACCGAGCTGTTGACGAGCGGAAATTCCTTCAGCGCTTTCACGACAGCGCCAGCAACAAAGTGGGTGTACGTCAGCTTAAATCCTTCTTGCTTCTCAAAACGCTCTGCATTCCGACTGCGAAAGTTAACGACCCGAGTCACATCACACTCAGAGATTGCAGCAACGTGCGGCGATGTCGCAACACTGCGAACCATGTGCTCTGCCATCTTCTGGTGCACGTTGTCCATTTGCACGACTTTATATCTCGGGGCCGGATATTTTTTGACCAGCTCTTTCTCGTCGACCGGCTTTAGATGAAGTTCGGGCCGATAACTTGGAGCAGCAGGTCCACGTGATGTTCGATTGCCGAGGTATGCCAGGATATCTTTTTTTGTCACTCGTCCGCCAAGGCCGGAACCAGGAATCGTTTCTAACTCGGCAACGGCGATTCCCTCTTTGTGTGCAATCGTTCGAACGAGGGGAGAATAAAAGCGGTCACCGTTTTTGCCACGCGCACTGGTCTTTTCGAGCGGCGCCGCCATTGTTGGAGCCATCGAGACTGCCGGTTCAACTTTCGCTTGCAGCGGTTCTTTGTTTGCTGAAGTTGGAGCTACCGGTGCCGAAGTATCGACTTTTGCCGTGGCCACATCCGTTTCAATCATCGCAATCACTGTCCCAACGGCGACTGTTTCTTGCTCAGGAACAACGATCTTTGTGAGGATCCCACTTGCCGGCGAAGGGATTTCCGAGTCCACTTTGTCCGTACTGATTTCGAGAATGGTTTCATCCTTCTGGACTTTGTCGCCCGGCTTCTTCATCCAGCGCAAAATCTTCCCTTCCTGAATGCTCTCGCCCATCTTAGGCATCACGACGTCGACTTGCATGGGAAGCTCCTTAATAGGCTGAAAGTTCTTCGAGCGCAGCGACTATTTTTCGCTCGTTCGGCAGCATCGCATCTTCTAACGGCGGACTGTAGGGCACCGGCGTATCAAGCGCCGCAACGCGCATCACGGGCCCGTCAAGGTACTCAAAACAATTCTTTGCAATCAACGCGGCGATCTCTCCCCCGAACCCTGCCGTCAATGTGTCTTCGTGGACGATCAATACTTTATTCGTCTTCTTCACCGAGTTGTAGATCGTTTCCGTGTCTAACGGATTGATGGTGCGAATATCGATTACCTCGACACTCACGCCCTTCTCTTCCATCTTCTTCGCGGCTTCGAGCGATTTCTGCACCATGGAGCCGTAGGTGACAATCGTGACGTCCGTGCCCTCGCGCTTGATGGAAGCGATTCCAAATGGGAGAAGATACTCCACATCCGGTTCGGGGCTCGCTGCGTAGCCCTGGCGATACAAACCTTTGTGCTCCATGAAGATCACCGGGTCGTCTCCGCGAATCGCGGCTTTGAGCAATCCTTTCGCGTCTGCGGCGTTGGATGGGAAGGCAAGACGAATGCCCGGGATGTGCGCCATGATGCTTTCGATGCACTGGCTGTGATAATGTCCGCCGTGAATGTAACCGCCGACCGGCACTCGAATGACCATTGGGCATGGCCAGTTATTGTTCGAACGGTATCGAAACATCGCCATCTCGTCGCGAATCTGCATAAAGCCGGGCCAGATGTAATCGCCGAACTGAATCTCCGGCACCGGCATCCAGCCCTTCAAGGCCATACCGATCGCAACGCCGACGATGCTCGCTTCAGCGAGTGGTGAATTGAATGCGCGCTCAGTTCCAAACTTCGTCGACAATCCCTTCGTAGCGGTGAAGACCCCGCCCTTTCCATCCGCGATATCCTGACCAAAGACAACCATCATCGGATTGCGCTCCATCTCTTCATGCAGCGCGTGGTTAATCGCATCGACGAGAACGATCTTGTTTCCCTTATGCTCCGGCTCGACAAAATCGCGCGGAGGATTTGCATGCGCTTGACCGTAGACATGTGCCTCAACAGTCGAAGCCTCCGGAAGCGGGCGAGCTTCAGCCCAATCTGCCGCAGCATCGACAAGGCGCTTCACTTCCTCTTGCATCTCTGTCGCTTCTTTGTCGGTCAGATAGCCCTGCTCGATGAGGAAGTTCGCCATCTTCGGGAGCGGATCTTTGGCCTTGTCTCGCTCTATATCATCCTTCGACCGGTACTTCGCGTGGTCATCGGAGGACGAGTGGGGCAGCAAGCGCACAACATCGGCCACAATCAACGTTGGGCCAGCACCGTTCCGTGCCCGCTCGACTGCTTTCAAGACTGCATGGTAAGTCTCGACGAAGTTCGTTCCGTCGACATGCGAGCGCTCAAGACCGTTGAAGCCCTTGGTTGCCTCATAAATCGATGCACCTGCCGTCTGCTGTGTCACGGGAACAGAAATCGCATACTTGTTGTCCTGGATAAAGAAGATCACTGGTATCGCTTCCCGCGCCGCCCAGTTGACGGCTTCGAAGAACTCTCCCTCACTCGTTGAACCCTCGCCGCCGGAAACATAGACCACCTCACCGCCTTTTTCTTTTTTTGCAGCCAACCCAACACCGACTGCCTGAAGATATTGTGTGCCCGTAGGACTTGATTGCGTGATGATGCGCAACTCTTTCTTACCGAAGTGCGAGGGCATCTGTCGTGCCCCTGTCATTGGGTCTTCGGCACGATGAAATGCGGCAAGAAATACTTCTTCAGGCGTTAGTCCCAAATGCAGCGAGAGTCCGATATCGCGGTAGTACGGGAAAAACCAGTCGTAACCCGGTCGCAATGCGGAGGCAGCCGCGACTTGAGCAGCTTCGTGGCCTGAGCCGCCGATGTGGAAGAAGCACTTCCCTTGCTTCAGCAGAATGAGCTGCTTCTCGTCCATGCGTCGAGCGAGAAGCATACTGCGATACGCGCGAAGCAATTGATCTTTCGCCAGCACGCCCTGCTTTGTCTCTTTCGCTGTCATTGTTGAGCTTACACTCGCCATTGCCCGGACAACTCCTTTCGTTTTCGCTTTCTGCTTTTGTGCAGATCGGATCTTCTTAGCTTGATGATTCTTTATCGACTTGATCCCCTTCGTTACACGAGTCGCCATGAAGATTATTTTGCCACATCGACAGGTTGATATTCCTTCGGCGACTTTTCAATCTGGTGGGCTTCAACGACACGCAGCAATTCTTCTTTCGATACCCGAACCGGCTGGCAACCGAAGACATACGCGAACGACTCAGTAAGCCTATCGTGTAGTTCTCCTAAAGGGATCTCCCTGCCCAACACTCGCTGCATCGAGGTGACGCCTTTGTGGAAAATGCCGCATGGGATAATGCGATCGAACTTCGAGAGATCGGTGTTGACGTTCAGCGCGAAGCCGTGCATCGTCACCCAGCGGCTTACCTTGACGCCAATCGCAGCAATCTTTTCGCCCTTGACCCAAACACCGGTCATGCCCTCTTCTCGGCCCGCTTCTACGCCGAACTCATCGAGGGTAAGGATAATGACTTCCTCGAGACTCCTCAGATATCGATGGATGTCTGCAAAATAGTCATTCAGCGCGAGGATCGGATAGCCGACGACTTGGCCGGGGCCATGGTAGGTGATGTCGCCACCGCGATCAATGCGGAAAACCTCGACACCGCCTTGCCGTAACTCCTGATCCGAGGCGAGGAGATGATTATCATCGCCGCCTTTGCCGATGGTGTAGACATGCTCGTGTTCGGTGTAAAGCAGCACATCGGTGATCAGACCGTAGTGGCGCAGGTCAAAAATCTTCTTCTGCAAATCCCACGCGTCACGGTATCGTGTTCGGCCAATATTTGTGATTGCAAGTCGCATTATTGAAATGCCACGAAGGCTCTAAGACACAAAGAAAAAACCAGGAACGCAAAAAACTTTCTGACTCGTGTTCCCGCTTCTAAAATTACGGAAGGCGGGACTTCGTGGCAAGCACCCTCTAAGTCAGAAGTTCACTAACTAAATGTTTATCGCCACGCCATACGCCTCCCCCGCTGCCTCCATGATGCCTTCGGAATACGTCGGGTGCGCATGGATGGTGTGGAAGATCTCTTCGTACGTTGTTTCGAGGGACTTCGCCATGACAAGCTCGTGGATCATCTCCGTCGCTTCTGCGCCGATGATGTGCGCGCCGAGCAACTCTCCATACTTCTCGTCGAAGATCAGCTTGATGGTGCCCACCGTCTCTCCCGTTGCCATCGCTTTTCCGAGCGGGCGGTACGGGAAATGACCAATCTTCAGTCTATAGCCGGCGGCAAGAGCAGCTTCTTCGGTCAACCCGACGCTCGCAACTTGAGGCTGACAGTACGTGCAGCCCGGAATGTTGTTCCGGTCGATGCCGTGCTTCGCTTTTCCGGCGATATGCTCAACTGCAACAACGCCCTCGTGCGACGCGACATGAGCAAGCAGCGGTGGACCACTGACATCGCCAATCGCGTAGATCCCATCGACATTCGTCTTGCCGAATTGATCGACTTTCATGAAACCCTTCTCGACTTTCACTCCCAATGCTTCAAGGCCCAGACTCTCCACGTTCCCCTGCACGCCGATCGCCATTAATGCAACTTCGCCCTTGAGCGTCTGAGTTCCCTCTTTGCCGGAGACCTTCACGGTTACCTCGTCTCCGACTGTCACGGAATCGACTTTCGTATTGGTGAGAATCTCTATGCCTGACTTCCTGAAACTTGAATCCAGTATCTTTGTGATTTCCTTGTCCTCAATCGGTAGGATCGTCGGCAGCATCTCGACGATCGTTACTTTCGTGCCGAACGCGTTATAAAAGTAGGCAAACTCGACGCCAATCGCTCCTGCTCCAATGACAAGCATCGACTTTGGCTGCTTGGGAAGAACCATCGCCTCGGAGCTGGAGATTATCTTCTTCCCATCTATCGTCACTCCCGGGATTGACCGCGGCCTTCCCCCGGTCGCAAGAATCGTATTCTTCGTTTTGATTGTGTCGGCAACCTTCCCATCTTTCGTCACTTCAAGCGAGTTTTTCCCCGTAAACTTCGCCGACCCGCTCACGACTTCGATCTTATTCTTCTTCATCAGGTATTCGACGCCCTTGCTCTGGCGGTCGGCAATGTCGCGGCTGCGCTTGATAATCTTTGAAAAGTCGTACGAAAGCTCCTTCGCACTGATGCCGTATTCCTCTCCCTCCTTGATCTTGCTATACAACTCAGCGCTTTTCAGCAGCGCTTTCGATGGAATGCAGCCCCAGTTCAGACAAACACCGCCGAGCTTATCCCTCTCCACAAGCCCAACCTTGAAGCCGAGCTGCGCGGCTCGAATCGCCGCCACGTAGCCGCCGGGACCTCCGCCGATGACCGTCACATCGAATTGTCGTTCTGCCATGGGTTACCTTTCGCGAGAATGCGCCTGCCGAATACATGAAAAAACCGCTGCAATATAGGGAGAACTGCGACCAAAGGCAACGTACTGGGGGAAAGAGTAGTGCTCTACAGAACAACGAGTGAAGAATAAGCGAACAGCAATTATGAACCTGCACGGGTGCAGGGGAGAAAAGGAGCGGGGGCGAAAACCATCTCACTTCTGCTCCCATGCTCTGTCGTTTCCTGCTGCACACTCACGAAGAGAAGAGGAGGAGTTCCCGCCCGCGTCGATGCTTGCACTCGCGGAAGAAAAACTCATTGATTCTTTTTCACTTTTGGTGTATCATTACAGCGGAATTTTTTCAGCCGATGGCTGCTCACGAACAACGCGTCCTCATTTCGAACCGCAAAGCCCGACACGACTATCACGTGCTGGAGACGCTGGAAGCGGGCGTCGTGCTGAGGGGGACAGAAGTGAAATCGCTGCGCCAGGGGAATGCCAACCTGCAGGACAGCTACGCACAGCTGAAGGATGGGGAGGTGTGGCTGCATGGGATGCACATCAGCCCGTACGAACAGGGCAACATCAACAACCACGAGCCGCGACGAACCCGCAAGCTCCTTCTCCAGAAAAGCCAAATCCGGAAGCTGGTCTCGACAATGCGGGACAAGGGCCTGACGTTGGTTCCACTTTCAGTCTATTTCAAAGGGCCGTACGCCAAGGTGGAGCTTGCCGTTGCGCGGGGGAAAAAGACTTTTGACAAACGAGAATCGATCGCGAAACGAGACGCCGAACGAGAGATTGCAAAACGACTAAAGAGGAGCCTTACCTAGAAATTGTTTCCCCCACTGAATGAACAGATGGACGTGATCAAACGAGGCGCCGCGGAAATCATCCCGGAAGACGGCCTCGTCAAGAAGCTCCAGCGCTCCATCAAAACGAAAAAGCCTCTCCGCATCAAGCTCGGCTGCGACCCAAGCCGACCCGACCTTCATCTCGGCCACTCCGTCGTACTTCGCAAGCTGCGGCAGTTCCAGGACCTCGGCCACGAAGCGATCCTCATCATCGGCGATTTTACCGGAATGATCGGCGACCCGTCCGGCCGGAGCAAGACCCGCCCATCGCTCACCTTGGAAGAAACGCGCCAGAACGGCCAGTCGTACTTCGAGCAAGCAACCAAGATTCTCTCCTCGAAAAAAGTGCGGATGTTCTACAACTCCGAGTGGCTGGCAAAAATGAATTTTGCCGATGTCGTTCGGCTCGCCAGCAAGTACACCGTTGCCCGGATGTTGGAGCGAGACGATTTTTCCCAACGCTACAAAGCCGGCGAGCCTCTGAGCGTTCATGAGTTCCTCTATCCCCTCGCGCAGGCTATGGACTCCGTGGCGATCGAGGCTGACGTCGAGCTTGGCGGCACGGACCAGAAGTTCAATCTGCTCGTCGGGCGCGATATTCAGCGGGAATACAACATCGAGCCGCAGGTCATTCTCACCACGCCGATCCTCCCCGGTACAGACGGCGTTGACAAAATGAGCAAGTCGTTCGACAACTACATCGGCATCAACGAGCCGGCGAGAGAAATTTACGGGAAGACGATGCGGATTCCGGATTCGCTCATCTACACGTACTTCGAGCTGACGAGCGACGTCAGCAATAAGGGGCTCTCGGAGATCAAGGAGCAGCTTGCGGACAAGAGCAGCAACCCGCGCGACCTGAAGCGACGCCTCGCGCGGACGCTCGTGACCCTGTATCACGACTCAAAAGCTGCACTGAGGGCTGAGGAAGAGTTCGACAGGATCTTCAAAGACAAAAGCCTTCCCGATGAAGTGGAAGAATACCGCCTAAGTTCTCAGAACGGCTCACTGACTGTCGTCGGCTTGATCACGACCGCGGGGCTCGCGCCATCGAAGAGTGAAGCGCGTCGTTTGGTCGATCAGGGCGGCGTGAGCATCGATGGAGAGCGAGTCAATAACTCCAATGCGGCTCTTCCGAACAAGAAAGAGTTTGTTTTGAAGGTCGGGAAGAGGAAATTTTTGAAGGTAATTCGGTAAGTCACCCCCTCGTCCCTTGCGGGACACTCCCCCTTGCAAAAGGGGGAGAAATGTTCTCCCCTTAACAAGGGGAGATGTCACGAAGTGACAGAGGGGTCGATAGCAGAAAATCATCATCATGTTCACAACAGATCGGAGATGAGGAAGTGTTCGTTCCCAATAAAATGTTTTTCACCAAAGGGGTAGGCCGGCACAAAGACTACCTTCAATCGTTCGAGCTTGCGTTGCGCGATGCAGGAATCGAAAAGTGCAACATCGTGACGGTCTCGAGCATCTACCCGCCGGGCTGCAAACGGATCCCGCGTGACGAGGGGTTGAAACTCCTCCAACCGGGCGGCATCACATTTTGTGTGATGGCCCGGAACGCAACCAATGAGCCGAACCGACTCATCGCCGCGTCCATCGGTGTTGCCCAGCCTGCGGACGCGAGCCAGTACGGCTACCTGTCAGAACACCATCCCTTCGGTGAAACCGACGAGCGGGCGGGAGATTACGCAGAGGACCTCGCCGCGACCATGCTCGCTACGACGCTCGGGATTGAATTCGACTCAAACACAGCATGGGACGAACGGGAAAAGATCTTTAAGATGTCCGGTAAGATCGTGCGGACGTTCAACGTTACGCAGTCGGCGGAGGGCGATAAGAACGGCCTCTGGACGACGGTGATTGCCACGGCGGTGCTCTTCCCGCCTGAAGAAAAGCAGCAGGCCCCGGCCAATGATTCAGGTGCGACTTCCAAGTAGACCAAAGAAAACACAAGGACGAGCGGTGGCTCGTCCTTTCTTGTTCGTAGACAAGCCTCACGCCAACTTCACTCCCGCTTCTTCTGCCCTTCAATCACCACCACAAACTCCCCCTTCCTCTCCTCTTTAGAAAACTTTTGATGCAGCGTTTGTGCTGTGCCGTGAAAGATTTCCTCCGTCGGCATCGTGAGGTCGAAGGCAACGGACAATCGGCGGGATGGACCAAGTGCTTCTGCAATATCGCGAAGGAGCTGCACCAGACGGTAGGGCGTATCCATCAGAGCGACCGTGCGGCGCTCGTTCTTGAGCTGCTGAAGCTCGGCGAGCCGGCGATTCTTTTTGGGCGAGAGGAATCCGGCAAAGACAAACTCGTCGATGGAGAAGCCGGACGAGATGAGCGCGGGCATGAGCGACGTTGCGCCGGGAACCGGCACAATATTGACCTGCGCTTCGATGGCTTTTCGCACGAGCAACTGGCCCGGGTCGGAAAAGACCGGCGTGCCGGCGTCGGAAATCACCGCGACGTTCTTCCCTCTCCTGAGCTCTGCTATTATGATAGAGGTGGACGCGGCTTCGTTGTGCTCGTTCAGACTTTCGACCTGCTTCTCAATACCGAAATGCCGCAGGAGCGCGGAGCCTGCTTTCCGCTCCTCGTACACCACAAGGTCGACTTCCTTCAAGATGCGAAGCGCGCGGAAGGTAATGTCTTCCAGATTCCCGATGGGAGTTGCGACGAGGTACAGCGTGCCGGCCATAAATTATTCAATAAAGACTCAGCCACAAAGGCACTAAGACACTAAGAAAAGCTAAAGAATAAATAGCTTGATTCCGTCTTTGATTAATTTGTGACTTGGTGTCTTCGTGGCTAATAAGTTACG
>CAYJSZ010000052.1:14458-16561 GCA_964372545.1 uncultured Ignavibacteriaceae bacterium | reverse complement strand
TACGGGATCCCGCTTTTCTTTGTTTTTTTATTGTTGCGGGAAAAAACATTTATTTTTTTGAATGTTTAACTGATGTTACGCAAGATACAAATATTGCCACGACCTTTAGGTCGTGGAACACGAATCCATAAACATCCGGCGGGCTTTAGCCCAAAAGTTGTTTCGAGTGTGGGGTTAAAACCCCACTAAAGGGGCATTTCCTCAATCCACGAGCTAAAGCTCGTGGCAATTGTCCGGGTACATTTCATCACCATTCATCTTTCGAGACAGAATTCTCGCAATCTGCGTAACATCAGTGTTTAATACATTCTTAAAGTCTTGGTACCTTTGTGGCAAGACTTTTTCAGTGAGAACTAAATAAGAAACCTCGACCCTCTCCTCTTTCTCTTTCATAGCATCCCGCTGAAATGCACTGGGTAAGAAGGTGAAAGTACGCAGAACTATTTGTCCCCCTTACCAAGGGGGACGCGTCCCGTCAGCCTCTGGCAGACGGGACGCAGGGGGTCCTGGTAT
The DNA here is from genome assembly GCA_964372545.1 of uncultured Ignavibacteriaceae bacterium. GTDB lineage: Bacteria > Bacteroidota > Ignavibacteria > UBA10030 > UBA10030 > CAYJSZ01. Next base: position 16,048 of record CAYJSZ010000052.1, on the reverse strand, counting down.
GCACCAATCTCAAATCTCTCATGGTTCATCTCAGCTTCATCGATTCTCTCCTTATTCTCCTCTACTTCGCCGCGGTCGTCTTCATCGGATTTCGGGCAGCACGCAAGAAAAAATCCGACACGGATGAATTCCTCCTCGCCGGCCGAACGCTCACGCTGCCGATGTTCGTCGCAACGCTGGTCTCCACATGGTATGGTGGCATTCTCGGAGTCGGAGAGTTCTCGTACAAATACGGTATTTCCAACTGGATTGTCTTCGGCGTGCCGTACTACATCTTCGCACTCGTCTTTGCCCTCTTCCTTGCAAAAAAAATTCGCGCAACGAACCTTTACACACTTCCCGATAAGCTCGAGGCCTCGTATGACCGCAAGACCGCGCTGCTCGGTGGCTTCCTCACGTTCATTCTTGTGACACCCGCAGCCTACGTGCTGATGCTCGGCATTCTCGTTCAACTGATCTTCGGCTTGGACCTCGTCACCAGTGTCATCCTCACGACGTTTCTCACCGTCTGCTACCTCTACGCAGGCGGCTTCCGGTCCGATGTCTGGGCGAACGCGTTTGAGTTCGTGATGATGTTTGTCGGCTTTGCGATGATTCTGCCTTTCGCGTACTCCAAATTCGGCGGATTCGATTTCATTGCCTCCAACACTCCACCGCTCCATTTGACCTGGCACGGCGGCAACGACTGGCAGTACATCACCGTCTGGTTCTTTATCGCGCTCTGGACGCTTGTCGACCCCGCGTTCCACCAGCGCTGCTACGCGGCGAAGGATGGCAAGACGGCTCAGCGCGGCATATTGATTTCGATTCTCTTCTGGTTCTGCTTTGACTTCATGACGAGCACCGCCGGACTCTACGCTCGCGCTGCGATTCCGGACCTCCAGAAACCTCTCTTTGCCTACCCCATGCTTGCAGAGGTCACGTTACCGAGCGTTGCCAAGGGGCTCTTTTATATAGGCATGCTGGCGACGATCATGTCAACGTTGAGCAGCTTGATGTTTATTTCTGCGACGACGATTGGAAAGGATATTGTGGGAAGGCTAATCGCAACAAAAAAGGAACGTGTCATTCTGAGTCCCGATGTCATGCTGAGCGGAGTCGAAGCATCTCGGGACGAAGAACCTCTTTTTGTATCAGATTCTTCGCTTCGTCCGCTTAGAGCGGACTCGCTCAGAATGACGGACGAGACTGAAGACATCCAACTTGTGAATCGCTGGACGAAATTAGGCTTGATCATCGCCTCCGTCTTCGCCGTAACTCTGGCATTAACAGTGCCTTCGGTGGTGAGTCTTTGGTACACGATTGGAACAACAATCATTCCCGGACTTTTGGTGCCGGTGCTGGCGAGTTATTTCGACAAGCTACGGATTCCGGCTTCGTATGCCTTTGCCGCGATGCTGCTCGGCTGGCTGACTTCGACAGGAAGTCTGGTATACGGAATGTTGAATCGTGTGGAAGGAATAAACAGCTACTGGCTCGGCATCGAGCCGATGTATCCGGGATTGGCAGTGGCATTGGGAGTATGGGCGGTGGGGAAGTTGAAGATACGCAACTGATACTCGTATGAGATAAGGTTGTTACCTGGAAGTG
>CAYJSZ010000052.1:0-14358 GCA_964372545.1 uncultured Ignavibacteriaceae bacterium | reverse complement strand
CTGGAAGTGTTGCCCTCAATTGCTGTTAGTCAGGCTGCGCCATTCACATCATTGACCTCAGTGCCGGGCTGTGCAATTAACAGTCTACCCTTCAGGTCTTTCAGTTCGTCATCTGTGTTGTTAAAGCGCACGAAAACACTAGGCCGGGGCTGACCTATTCTGAAACTCAAGCCCGGGTTTTCTTGCGCCAACCGAATCAATGTCTCGTAAAACCCGAGCTTAAGCAAGTGACCAAGAATGACGAAGTACACTACCGAGTTCTCAACGGCGAAACTCGACAAGTCTGGTATTTCTTGATCCAAACCCAAGTACCATTCCGGCGGCTGGACTTTCATTTGATCTCCGTGTTCCTTCCAACACTCTGGATGAGATTTCACAAGCTCTTTTGCCACTTGAAGCCCCCAATCAATTCTGTCTTTGCGTATCAATGGGTAATGGCGAGCACAAGTCTGGTAGCTTCTGTGAACGTCCTCTTTCAGTACCTCGAAATCAACCTCCGGTGTTCCATCATCTCTAAATCTGAAGTACGGTTCAGTCATCCAGCCAGTCATTCTCGCATCTCGTGCGGCCGGTATTCTTTGACAACCCACAATGTTATGAACGGTTCTCCCATAACCGTAACAATAATGGTCAAGCGTACTGAACTTCGGTACAGCCTTCTCGGGAAAGTCCTTACTGTACCGTTCTGCCACTTCTTTTCCCCACTTCGAACTTTCGACCGCACACCTGAGAACATTTGTGATTTCTCTTGATTGAATCCATTAGACATACGATTAGGTTGGCGAAAGGAACATCGCGCCAAAGAATAAGCCTGACAGCAAAAGGAAGTTTTTTATAAGATTCTTTTTTTGATTGGTGAAAGGGCAATTGCAGCATGCAGCTTCACGCAGTGCGGCCGAGTAACTCTCTATAGTTGACTGTGGCATTAAACGAGCTCAACTAAAAAGTTTGAATAATGCAAGTGTCGTAAGGGTGTTTGTTCGCCGCCATTGTAGATTAATCTGTTAATATCATCACCACGAATTTTCGGCTCTCTCTCCACATTGACTTTGTATTTTGAGACTCATATCTTCTCTTATCCCACACTCAAAGGAGAACTTCTATGGTTGCGCTCTATGTCGTTGTCGGTCTAGCTGCCCTCTTGATCTTTTGGGTAATAGCAAAATACAATTCGCTCATCACACTCCGCAATCAAACAACAAACGGGTGGAAACAAATTGATGTCCAGTTGAAGCGACGTCACGACCTCATCCCAAACCTTGTGAGCACCGTAAAAGGAATCATGGAATTTGAACAGGATACTCTGGAAAAAGTCATACAAGCTCGTAATGCGGCTATCTCGGCAAAGGGGGTAGCTGATGCAGCTGCAAAAGAAGATATACTGAGTTCGGCTCTGACAAAACTCTTCGCGCTTGTGGAAAACTATCCGACGCTCAAGTCCAATGAGAACGTGAAGCAGCTCCAGGAGGAATTAACAACTACGGAAAATAAAATCTCCTTCTCCCGACAGTTTTATAATGATATAGCAACCACCTTCAATATTGCCCAGCAAGTTTTCCCCGGCAACATCATTGCCTCCATGTTTAGTTTCCACCCTGCCGAGCTCTTTGAAATAAAAGCTGACGCGGAACGGGAAGTCCCGACTGTAAATCTGTCCCTAAAGAAGTAGCGATGGCTCATTCGGACCAGACGCGCAACATCTTCGAGCAACAAGCCCATAACAAAAGACTGACGCTCGCGATTATGGGCGTCTTTATTTTGTTTCTGGCCTTTCTTGGGCTTGGTTTTGATCTGTACTGGACGGGCTCCATCGAAGCAGGCGGTTTCGTCCCTGTGGGAACAGCAGTCGCAGTTGCGTTAGGATTCGGGTCATCGTTCTGGAGTCTCCGAAGTGGGGCCACGGCCGTGCTCAACTCCACTGGCGCACTCCAAGCGGATGAAAACAACCCTCTGCACAGACAATTGATTAACATCGTCGATGAAATGACGATTGCTTCGGGACTTCCGCGGCCGGGGGTTTACGTCATACCCGACACTGACCCCAATGCCTTTGCCACAGGCAAAGACCCACAAAACAGTCACATTGCGGTAACACAGGGACTCCTCGACACATTAAACCGCGAAGAGCTGCAAGGTGTGATCGCTCATGAGATGAGCCACATCCGGAATTATGACATCCGGCTCATGACGGTGATAGCAGCACTCGTCGGCGCGGTGTTACTGCTTTCCGATTGGGCACGGAGAAGCATATTCTATGGCGGAGGCAGGAAGAGACGTGATTCAAAGGGCGCGGGGCAACTCAGAATTATTCTGTTCGTTGTCTGGATTATCAGCATCATTCTTGCTCCGATTATCGGTCAGCTGCTTGCGATGGCAGTGTCGCGGAAACGGGAATACCTCGCAGACGCATCCGGTGCTGAGTTGACGCGCAACCCGTTGGGGCTTGCCAGCGCGTTGCGGAAAATCGCAAACGCCGCATCACCGACCGCGTCAATCAAACGCGGTGCAGCGCATTTGTGTATTGCGGATCCCTTGGGAAAAAAAGTGAATGCGAAGGAAGGATTTGTTGCGGAACTCTTTGGAACCCATCCACCAATCGAAAAGCGCATCATGGCTCTTCAGGCAATGGCTTACCAGTACCAATCCCGGTAACAGGGTCACGTGCTACGCCTTATGCTTGAGAATCTCGCGGCGCACTTGTTTCTCCAATCGCAGATGCTCTTCCGCTGAGATGTTGAACTTCTCCCGCATTGTATCGAGTCGCTCGGAGTCCTCTGGGGTGATCGCGCCGTTCTTCCACCCGTTGACAATCGCCTGAAGGTATATTTCAAGTTGGATTTCCTGTTCGAGGTTTACGTGGCTCTGGTCGTCAATGCCGAGGCTCACCCGGAGTGTGGCAAGAATTGCCGCTTCATCATCGCTAACCTCGCCATTCGCCCACGCCTGACGCAGCGCTTGAGTATATGGCTGTTGTTGTGAGCTTGATGGCTGAGCCGCGGCGCTGCTTTCGAGTTTCTTCCGCTCTTCTTCTACTTGTCTGCGCTCATCGGCGAGCTTCCGCCGTTCTTCACCCAACTTCCGCCGCTCCTCTTCAAACTTTTTCCGCCGTTCCTCTTCTTCTTTTCGTCTCCGTTCTTCTTCTTTCGCTATTTTCTCCTGTTCACTGCGCCGGTGCTCGATCTCTTCCGCCATTTTCCGCACTTCTTCTACCTTCTGCCGGGCTTCCCCCTCCAGGCGACGACGGGTTTCTTCTTCCTTCGTACGCCGCGCCTCCTCCTCTTTGCGGCGTGCCTCTTCCTCCAGTTTTCGCTTTGCCGCCTCCTCCTCTTTGCGTCTTTTCTCCTCTTCCTGACGGCGCCTCTCTTCCTCTTTGCGGCGTTCTTCTTCCTGGTGATGCAATTCTTCTTCTTGCTTTCGGACCCGTTCTTCTTCTGCTTTGCGCTGGGCTTCTTCGGCCGCAAGGTGTGCTTCTTCCTCGGCTCTTTGGCGTGCTTTTTCCGCTGCTATACGTTGCTCTTCTTCTGCCTTCTTGCGCTGCTCTTCTTCTGCAGCGCCGCCGGCGACTTTGCGCTTCTGCTCAAGGATCTTTCGCTTCAGGTCTTCGACTTTACGCCGTTGTTCGTCTATCTCACTGGTCATGTAAAACAAACCCTTTTCTTGGTGCTACACGCGGCATTTGTGCTTTTGTAGGGAGGGTTACCTTTGAGGGCAGTCTACTGAGTCTATTGCTGCTGCTTTGGCTTTCGAATATATCTACTTAACGGGATAATGTCAACGCCCTCTGATTCTTTTTTGTTTCCCAAAAACATTTACGTAACTTCACTTTCCAATGGCATAGATAGCGTTGTCTACCACATACTCATGGAGGAGTTCAGAAATGGAAGAACAACAAGCTGCCGCAGAGACTCCGTCCTTAGGCAACCGGATCATGAATGTCTTTGCGTCGCCGAGCGAAGCGTTCGACGGAATCGCCACCACGGAATCCAAGACGAGCCTCTGGCTGATTCCGATGCTCGTTACAATGGTGCTTACAGTCTTCGGGTCATTTGTCATCTCCTCGAATGAAACGCTTAAGGGTCAAATTATCGAGATGACATCCAAACAATTTCAAAAAGCTGTTGAAGAAGGAAGAATGTCGCAGGCACAAGCCGACCAACAGACCGAGGGGATGCAACGAGCTGGAACGTTGTTTGCTGTTTTCGGTTCCATCGCAGGCATTGTTGGCATTTGTCTGCTGTACTTCGTCGGAAGTCTGCTGCTTTGGCTCATCGGGAAGTTTGCTCTGAAGGCGAGCCATGGTTACTCGGCCTATCTCGCAATGTATGGCACCGCGTCCTGGATCGCCGTCCTGGGTTCTCCAGTGATCGTCTTGATGATGGTTGGACTCAATTCCCTCTATGCAACGCCAAGCGCGGCACTCGCGATTTACACAGAGTACGACACCTTAAACATGTCTCACCGCCTCCTTACGAAGCTCGACCTCTTTTCCATCTGGCAAGCCGTGGTGGTGGGGATTGGATTGAGCAAGCTTACTGGCAAGTCTGCCGGCATAGGGATGGGAATTTCTTTTGGGCTTCTTATCCTTTGGGATGTTATTAGCATCTTCGCTTTTTGAAGAGAGAAATCCGTTCAGTACTCATGACGTTGGACCCGGAGAACTCTCAACGCAAAAGCCTTGAGAGTTCTCTGTTTTATGTCACGACATCCCGTTTGGCGCTGAACCGCTCGTACGATTTCTGCTGAAGTATCTCAACAATTGCCTCGATGACATTCTCCGTTTCTTCATCGCTATTGTAGAAGTGCGGTGCAATCCGAATTCCGGCTCCTTCGCGAAAATCGACAAGAATATCTCGCGCAATGAGCGCTTGAGAGACTTCGTAACCGTGAGGGACTTCGAGCGTCACGGCGCCGCCACGTTTCTCTGCATCCAGCGGTGAACGAACCTTGAACCCATGCTGTTCTGCCCACCGGATCAGCTGCGACGTTTGGCGTATCGATTTCTCACGAATGTTCTGCACACCGACCTGCTTGATGATCTTCGGGCCTTCTGCAGCAGCATAAAGCGCTGGTATTGACGGCGTTCCGTTCAAGAATTTCCACGCATCGTCCCGATACTCCATTTCACCCAATTCAAACCCGAACGGTCTCTTGTGCGCAAACCAGCCTGTGAGATTCGGCTTGAGGTGTTCCGTCCTCATCGGGTGCGCGTAGAGAAATGCCCCGCCGGGTCCGCCACAGAGCCACTTTAAGACTCCCCCAACAAGAAAATCCACGCCGAGCTCCTCGACATCGACCGGGAGGATACCGACTGATTGATAGGCATCGAGAATTGTATGCGCGCCCACGCGATGGGCTTTTTCTATAATCGCCTTTGCATCCTGAACAAACGCGCTTTTAAAGAGCACATGCGAGATCGATACGAGCAGCGTGCGCTCGTCAATCGCATCGAGCATGCGTTGAAGCTCCACCGTCACACCCTCATCCGACTCGACCAGCATCAACTCTGCCTGATGCGCTTTCGCCCACCGACCCGTGATGTAGAGAACTGATGGAAAATTTAGGTCCTCGGAAACAATCTTCGTTCGCTTCGGATCACGTCCATCTCCCTCGAAGCACGAAAGGATAATCGCCTGCAGAATTGTGATGTTCGGGTGCATTGTTACGTTGCCGGGTCGCGCGCCGATGAGAGGTGCAATGACATCCCCGACCCGAACCGGCATCTCCCACCACTCATCCGCCCAGGCTTTGACGCCTTTCGTTGCCCAGGTCTCCGCATACTCCTGCATCCGGTCGTAGACAGAGTGGGGCATCGCGCCCAGAGAATTCGAAATCATGTAGGTTTTTTTCTCCAGAATAGGAAATTCTTTGCGCCACTGGAGTAAGCGATCACTCATTCGCATGCCTCTGCAATAATTCTTTGAGTTCCTTCACCTGTTGTTCCAATCGGTCCATCTGTTCGTTGTGCCGATTCCACACCTCGCTCCTTTTTACTGCCTGGCGTTCTGCCATCTGCCCGGCGCGCACGACCTTATCCATAAAAAAGCCAAAGAGCCACACGCTGAGAAACCCTAACGGCACGATGAACAGCAACAACAAACCCAGCCGCGGAATGCCAAAGAAGAGCGAGAGCTTGTCGCTGGCGGTGATAATAAGGAGTGTGAAATTCACGATGACGAGGAATGATTGCCCCAGATCGAAGCGATATTTTTGCGCGAAGAAATACTCTCGCCAGTGAGCCAGGCGCTGGCGGAATGTGTGGTTGGCTGCAACGTGTTGGTTCATTGTTGAACTCCTTTGATGTGTCAATAAAACGACCGAAACGAGTTGCTTTTCAGTTTCTCACCCAAGGTCGATATGAGAGTTTGCCTCCTCACCCAGCGGGAACCAGCGAGCTTTCCCCCTCCGATCCCGCGGCGACGTCACTGCTCAAGAGGTTCTTGCTCGTCCCATTTGCCAGCAGTTTTTGTTCTTTGCGTATCCGTTGTTGTTTTACTGGAGCGCGATCGTAACCCCAAAAAACGTGCCCGATTGCGAACTGCGGGGACAGACCGTCGAAGCTTCCTCGCCAGCCAGGCAACCGGTTTTTTTGCGTACCATTCTTTGATGAATGCATATTCCTTTGGCGTCCAGCGCTCCCCTTTTCCTTGTCCCTTGCTTTTCATCCCGCGTTGGGGCGTTGAGGAACTGAACGTGGCGGCGCGCTTGGTAATGGCGGACCAAATCGACATTGTTGTTTCTCCTGAAACGGGGAAATGAGAGAACGTATTATTATGGCAGGCAAAGCTACAAATTTTCGAGGTTCAAGAACCGCGTGTGAAGGTAGTTACGCAGCAGGAATAAGAATTCTAATCGTCGTCCCTTTTCCCATCTCGCTGTCAATTTCGATCCGCCCCTTGTGGTCGTCAACGACCTTCTTGACGATTGACATGCCAAGGCCGGTTCCATGTTTCTTGCCGAACGTGACGAACGGCTCGAAGATACGCTTCTTTACTTCTTCCGGCATTCCTGTGCCGGAGTCGGTGAACTCGACTTTCACGTATCCGTTTTCTGCAGCTGTCAAAACGGTTAGGCTCCCTCCGTTTGGCATTGCATCCCTGGCGTTACTGGCAATATTGTAGAACACGCGCACGATCTTGTCCTGGTCAAGTTTTACAACGCCTTTGAAGCCTGCTTTTCGAATCAATTGGATGTTGTTCTTGGTCAGGTCCTTCTCGATGAAATCCAATAAGCTGTTCATCACGTCGCCAAACTCAAGATCCTCCATGTTCGTGGAGCTGACACCTTTGCTGAAATCGAGAATCTCCTGTGCCATATTCACGAAGCGATCGACTTGCCGGATCATCTCATCAGCTAATTTCGCTGCCTCTTCATTGCCTGACTTTTTCTTCATCACCTGGGCGTAGACTCGGAGTGTGCCCATGGGGTTCTTGATGTCGTGGATGATTGTGCTGGCCATTCGTCCGACGGCGGAGAGGCGCTCGCTTTGCACTAATTCCTGCGCCTGTCGCGCGTTTTCAATCGCAACCGAGGCATGCGCCGAAAGGGCTTCAATGAACTGCACGTCGCTGTCATCGAAAGGACCTCCGGTCTTATTTAAGAGCTGGAACACGCCGATGATCTTGCCGTCTTTATTTTTCAACGGCATGCACAGCATGTTGCGTGTGCGGTACCCTGTCGCTTTATCTACCTCCGGATTAAACCGCGGGTCGGCATACGCATCGGGAATGTTGATGATCTCTCCCGTTTTTGCAACGTGCCCGGCAATCCCTTTGCCCAAGGGCAACCGAATTTCAGCTAACTTGTCTCCCTGCGCGACCTTCGACCAGAGCTCTCCCTTCAAATCATCCACGAGATAGACTGTACCGCGATCGGCACCGAGGCCTTTTGATGCCGCCCCTAAAATGAGCCCGAGCAACTTCTCCAAATCAATTGTCGAATTGATGCTCTTGCTTGCTTCGATCAGCTTCTGCATGCGTACCACGCGGCTTTCGATCGCCTGTGTCTGCTCTGCGAGACGCTTCATGAAACTCTCATTCGCGTTGCGCATGCGGCTGCTGAGTTCCTTCACTAAATTAAACATGAATTTTCGGTCATTCTTCAGAAGAACACGGAAATCGGTCCTCAACATACTCAGCAAACGTGTTTCCTCAAGACAGGTGACACGTACAGTTTGTTTGCTGTCATCAATGACGCGCGATTCTCCTATGAGACTTCCCCGCTCAACAATATTCAACACCAATTCATCATTGCCCAACCCAGGGCGCGTCACTTCGACCTTGCCTTTCTCAATAATAAAGACTTTATCGGTATCTTTATCTTTGTTGATGTCGAGGAGGATGGTCCCGGCAGGATAGACTTCAAGCTTTACCCTCTTTGCAACTTCGGCGACTGCTTTGTCATTAGCATCTGCAAAGAGGTAACACGAACGAAGCGTTTCGTAGTAGGGGCTTTTGCCCGCTGCTACCGCGGTTTTCGAAGTCGGCTTCGCTGTTTTTACTTTGGTTTTCGTTTTAGGCATTTTTTTACCGGGAGAATTCTTCACACAACGATGCTTATAATAACAAGATTAGCACACTTAGTCAAGAAACAGCCGCTGGTTGCATTTCGCTCAAATTTTGTCTACCATTGCACGGCTTTATGGGGCACGTCCATGAAGAATTCTTCACTACACCTCTAAAACGTCGCCAATCAGGGGCCAACATCCAACCTGTTCAACAGCTCGACATCTGCATGAGTGATAAGCATTCCCAAGATTGAGCGTTCTCACGAACAATACTGGCAGAGTGGTCTCATTGCAGGTTTGCCCCGGTCATCGAAAACCAATGCAAATGACCGATGCCGTTGAGGCTCGCGAAGGGGTTGGTTTAGGGGGTGATGTGCCTGCGATCGAAGAAAGCACGCGCCAGGTGCTTTTGATGGAACAGGAAACATTGACTGCACGGGGACTTCAACCAGGGGCATTGAAAGAAAACATCACCACCCAAGGACTCCTGCTCATTTCGCTCAAACGCGGCCAACAACTGCAGATCGGCGACGCCATCCTTCAGATCACCGGGCCGTACACTACCTGCAGCCGTCTGGAGGAAATCCGCTCCGGCTTCCAGGAAGCTCTGCGAGACCGCCGGGAAATGCTCGCCCGAGTTACCCAGGGCGGGTTAATTCGCATTGGCGGCCCCATTTACCCGACGTGATCAATTCTCCGCTCAATTGCACATGCCGACGTTCTGGTATATCGTCTATAATAGTATTGTCATCCCTCTCTTGTGGGTAGTCCTGCAGATCCTTTCTCTGTTTAACCACAAAGTTCGGCGCGGCATACGCGGACGTGCCGGTCTGTTTGAGCAACTCCGCCACGACGAGAAAAAACTTACGGCGCCATGTCGCATCTGGTTTCATTCCTCTTCGCTGGGAGAGTTCGAGCAAGCCAGGCCGATCATTGCCGCACTTCGGAAACAGTACAGCAACATCGATATCGTGGTAACATTCTTCTCTCCTTCCGGCTACGAGCATTCGCGTTCCTACAAGCTTGCAGCGCTCATCTCTTACATCCCGTTTGATACGGCAAAGAATGCGCGCCGTTTCATCGATCTCATTAAGCCGACAGTAGCCGTCATCGTGCGGTACGACGTCTGGCCCAATCATCTGTGGGAGCTTCATCGGCGCGGCATCCCGATCTTGCTCGCGAATGCTACGCTGCGAAAGAATTCGTCGCGGTTCTGGTTTGCACTCCGCAGCTTTCATCATTATCTTTACAACACGATCACAGCCATTTTGACTGTCTCCGAAACAGATGCCGAAGCATTCCGCGCATTCGAATTACGACAACCCGAGATTCGCGTTATTGGCGAGACGAGGTACGACCAGGTCTGGCAGCGCAGTGTTGAAGCCCGCACCAAACATGTAATACCCGCGACCATCGTCAAGCGCAGAAAAGTCTTTGTTGTCGGCAGCAGCTGGGAAGAAGATGAAGCCGTTGTTGTACCGGTGTTCCGCCGGATTGCGCAGCGCGACCCTTCGGCATTGATGATCCTGGTGCCGCACGAGCCGACCGAAGAGACACTGGAGCGCCTGGAGCTATCGTTGAACTTCAACCTGCGGTCGATTCGCTTCTCCGCGTTAAACGACTTTTCGAACGAGAATGTCATCATCGTCGACAGTATCGGGATCTTGATGACGCTCTACCAGTACGCTGACGTCGTTTACGTGGGCGGGAGCTTCAAGCAGGGGATCCACAATGTGCTGGAGCCGGCAGCGTACGGCCTGCCCGTGCTCTTCGGTCCGAAGCATGACAATTCACACGAAGCGAAAGAGCTGGTCGCGCGCGGCGGAGCGTTCGTTGTGGCAGGCCAGGAGGAATGCTATCGCCAGTTGCGGAAATTCCTGAACGACCAGAGGATACGCACGAGAGCCGGCAAGATCTCTCTGCGGTTAGTTCAGGAAAACATCGGGGCCACGGAACGATTCATTGAGCGTTTGTCGAAATTCCTGTGAAAAATCTTTGTGGTGTAAAATGGGAACGATAATTCGTCTTCTGCCCGGCCACCACTCATCAATTACGTAATCAACCCATGCGGATCGCCTACCTTGATACGATTGCCGGCATCAGCGGCGACATGACGCTCGGTGCATTTGTGAGCGCCGGTCTTCCGATCGATGAACTGGCGGCTGAGCTGGAAAAGCTCAACGTCCCCGGCTTTGAGCTGCAGGCATCCCATGTTGAGCGCAGCGGCATCGTTGCGACGAACGTGGACGTCATTATCTCCGAGCAACCGCATGACCACCGGCATCTCAACGATATCAACGCGCTGATCGACGCCGGCGCATTGTCGGAATCAATCAAGGATACCGCAAAGAAGATTTTTCTGGAGGTTGCCGTTGCAGAAGCAAAAGTTCACAACTCAACGCTGGAGAGAATCCACTTCCACGAAGTCGGAGCGCTTGATTCCATCGTCGACATCGTCGGCACGGCAATATGCTTGGATAAATTCAAGATTGAAGCCGTTTATTCGTCGCCGGTGCGGACAGGGTTTGGCGGATTCGTAGACACGCAGCACGGGAAAATGCCCGTGCCAACACCCGCAACCGTGGAGATTCTGAAGGGCTATCCGACGGAGCTTACCGACATTCCGTTTGAGCTGACAACACCGACGGGCGCGGCCATCATCAAAGCGCTGTCCCGCGGCATTCTCCGCACCGAGCAGATGAACATCGAGTCGATCGGCTATGGAGCGGGTGCACGAGAGATCGAACGGATCCCGAACCTCCTGCGCGTCATGATCGGCGAGCTTGAACAGCCCTTTCACCATGACGAGCTCGTGATTCTGGAAACCAACATCGACGACATGAATCCCGAAGTCTATCCGTTTGTCATGGAGAAGCTGATGGAAGCCGGCGCGCTTGATGTCTATCTCACACCCATTATTATGAAGAAGGGCCGTCCCGGCATCTTGCTCTCTGTTATGGTAGAACGTTCAAGGCTCGAGATTGCGATGAACATTCTTCTCCGTGAGACCTCCTCGCTCGGCGCGCGCATTCAAACACTCGAACGGCGAAAACTTCCCCGCACGCAGAAGCAGGTCAACACATCCCTGGGGACAGTAACTGTCAAGAGCATCGTGCGCGACGGGAAGGAGAAGCTTGTGCCGGAATTCGAAGAATGCAAGCGGCTCGCGTCAGAAAAGGGTTTGCCGTTGGTTGAGGTGTACAAGATTCTTGAAAAAAATCTTCAATCGTACATCGGTTAGCCTCTTGATTCATTGAACCTCAAAACGCTGGGAGGGAGTTCCACTCCCGACCCTCTCTTCGGTCGGGAGCGCAGCTCCCTGCTAACTATTTATCAGTTTGAACCAGTCCCTCGTTGATATTGCCCTGCCCGTCCCGATTCACCACGCCTTCACCTACCTCCTCCCGCCAGACTTACAACATCACGCCAGGCTTGGCTCGCGGGTGCTTGTTCCCTTCGGACGGAGACTCCTCACAGGAATCATCATCGGCTTCCCGGCCATCGCTCCCCAAAAAAGTCTCAAGCCCGTCCGCGATGTCATCGATGCAACACCTTCGATCTCTGAGGAACTGCTGAAGCTCACGCGCTGGATTGCAGAATACTACTTCGCGCCGTGGGGCGAAGTGCTCAAAGCCGCAACACCGCAGGGTCTTCTTCTCCAAGGGAGGCGGACGGTCAAACTCATCGCTGAGGACGTTAACGCTCTCCTTCAGGACACCGAACGCCCAGCCCCGAAGCAGCATGCTATTCTCAAGGCATTAGAAAAAAGTGGCACGTTGACAATTTCCCAGCTGCAGACAACAACGAAGGCAAAAAGTATCAACGCAATCCTCAACGAGTTGGCCAATCGAGGTTGGGTTGAAGTGACCGAAGAGGTCGGGAAGCCTGCGGCGAGGCCGAAGCTCGAAAAAATTGCTCGCCTCACGGAAAGCGGGCGGGAGTTCCCGCCGGACAATTCTCAAAAGCTCTCGCCCAACCAGTCGACAATGATCAACAGGCTTCGAGAAAACGATGGCGACTTGATTCCCGTTCATAGTTTGCTGAAAGAAACCAGAGCTTCACTTGCAACGCTCAACTCGCTCGCGCAAAAGGGTCTCGTTGAAATCTCGAAACGAGAAATAATCCGCACCGCCGACTATGAGCCACCCGAGCCTCTTCCGCAGATTGTGCTGAACAAGTACCAGCAACACGCCCGTGCAGAGATTACTCAATCGATTGAGGCCAATGTGTACAAAACGTTCCTGCTCCACGGCGTCACCGGCAGCGGTAAAACTCAGGTGTACATCGAGGCCATTCGGGAGGCTCTCTCCAGGGGGAAAGCGGCGCTCGTGCTGGTGCCGGAGATCTCGCTCACACCGCAGATCGTGCGGCGATTCAAAACCCACTTTGGCGATGCGGTTGCCGTCATGCACAGCCGGATGTCGACAGGAGAGCGATACGACGCATGGCGAATGGCCCATCAAGGCAAAGTCAAGATCGTGATCGGCGCGCGCTCGGCGGTGTTTGCGCCGCTTGCCAACCTTGGACTGATCGTGGTTGACGAAGAGCAAGAGCCGTCGTACAAACAGTTCGATGCAACGCCGCGCTACCATGCGCGCGATGTTGCGATCGTACGTGCACATCACAACAATGCCGTCGTGGTGCTTGGCTCGGCAACTCCCTCAGTCGAGAGTTACTACAACGCGCTGTGCGGCAAGTACCAGTTGATCGAAATGCCCGAGCGTGTCGACAATGCACAATTACCGCGTATCGAAGTCGTAGACATGATTCAAGAACGTAAACGGCGGTACGAGGAGATCAAAAAAGACGTACAGGAGAAAGGAACTCCATTCCCGAAGCGTTTACCCGACTCGTCGATCTCGAAATTGCTGCGAGAGGAAATGACAAAGCGCATCGAGAAGCGAGAAGGCACGATTCTGCTCCAGAACCGGCGCGGCTTCTCGCATGTGGTCGAGTGCTTCGACTGCGGCTATGTGGAGAAATGCGACAACTGCGAAGTAACGCTCACCTATCACGTGACGAAGAAGCACTTGCGCTGCCACTACTGCGGGTTTGTGAAGAAGCCGCCGGCGGTTTGTCCGAGCTGTGGCGGATTCGAGATTCGGTTCCATGCGTTCGGAACGCAGCAAGTGCAGCAAGAGCTAGAGCAGCTTTTTCCCGATGGAACAATTCTTCGCATGGATTTAGACACGACCACGCGCAAAGGCGCTCACAACCGAATTCTGATGCAATTTGGAAACGGCGAGGCGGACATTCTGCTTGGGACACAAATGGTCGCAAAGGGACTGGATTTTCCGCGCGTCACCCTTGTCGGCGTTATTTCGGCGGACACACAAATGTTGCTGCCGGATTTTCGATCGTCCGAGCGGACGTTTCAACTGCTGACGCAAGTCGCGGGCCGGTCGGGTCGAGCGCAATTGGCCGGCGAAGTGATTATCCAGACACTCCAGCCACAACACTATAGTCTCAAACACGTCGTATCGCACGATTTTCAGGGCTTCTATAAAGAGGAGTTGGAATACCGGAAGGAGTTGGATTACCCGCCGTTTTCACGGATTGTCCTGATTGAGTTCAGCGGTGAACGAGAGAACGACGTGCACCACCATGCGAAGAAGTTCGCGGAATTCCTTGCTCGCCAAGACATCGTGCAGCACTCGATCCTTCTCGGTCCCGCCGACGCTGCCATTCCTCGTGTGCGTGGAAAATTCCGGAAGCACATCATCATCAAAAACCTCAAGAGCAAGGACCCGGCAGGCTCACAACTCCACACCGCCCTCATGAATGCAAAAAGTCTGTACGATACTTCCCCTCTAGCCAAGAACAAAATAGTGCAGATGACGTTCGATGTGGATCCG
>CAYJSZ010000051.1:5776-16659 GCA_964372545.1 uncultured Ignavibacteriaceae bacterium | reverse complement strand
GCTTCATCAATCGCCTTGCTGATCGAATCTCGCGTCACTTTAGTCTCATCGATCTGGACACGTGCCTTTCCGATGACAACATCTTCGACCGACAGACTGTTCACTTTGTTGAGTTCTTTCTGCACTGCCATCACACAATGTCCGCAATGCATGCCTTCAATCGTGAGTTCTTGAGTTTTCATGGTGATACTCCGTTGAGTTTTTCTGGGTTGTGTTGCAAATCTTCCTACTTAATATAACGCCGGAGAGTTCCCGAAGTTTTACAGAATTTTTAAAAAGAGTTATAAGATTTTCGGGGGACAGCGTGAAATCAGTGGTGTTGGTGGGCTTTGTGCGGAGATTCAGTCACGTGGTCGAGCGACGTTCGGACGTCACCAGTGAGATTCTTGAACTCCCGAGGGGTGAACCCTGTGACCTGCTTGAACTGGTTAGAGAGATGCTGCACACTGCTGTAGCTTAATTTGTCGGCGATCTCGCTCAGTGTAAGCTCTTCGTACTTGAGAAGTTCTTTGACCCGTTCGATCTTTTGCAGGATGATGTACTTTTCGATGGTGATGCCTTCGATGGAAGAGAAGAGCGAGCTGAGGTACGGATAATCCATACCGAGTTCTCGAGCAATGTACTCCGATTGCTTGAGCTTCAGCGTCACTTCATCGTGGTTGTAATGCACAAGCTTCACGATTGCTGTTTTGATCCGCTCGACTAACTGCGCATTGCGTGAGTCGAGGAGGTCGAAGCCGTTTTCCCGGAGAACTTGGCGGATGTGCGCTCGGTCAGGCTCAACTTTTCTTGAAGCGACGACTGCCTCACCGAGGACGACATTATGCACATCCAGTCCGAGCTTTTCTAACTCTTCTTTCACTACGCGCACGCATCTATCACACACCATGTTTTTGATATGCAGAGTAACGGTTCCGATAGAGGGCTTCTGAATCGATTTACTTTTGTATTTTGTCATTTGTAATTTGTCATTGTTCAAGCTACCATCTCCGCGGAGCGTTCTTGATACTCCGCACCGTATCCCGCGCGATCAGAAGCTCTTCGTTCGTCGGGATCACAAACACCCGAACGCGACCTTCAGATTTCGTGATCTCCGCTTCTTTGCCGCCCACCGTCTGGTTGTTCAACGCGTCGTCGATCTGAATCCCAAGCCGTTCCAACCCGCTACAAATGCGATGACGGATGACGGCTGAGTTTTCGCCGATTCCGCCCGTGAAGACAATCGCATCAGTTCCGCCCAGCTCAGCAAGATACGCGCCGATGTATTTCTTCACGCGCAAGCAGAAGAGGTCAACAGCAAGCTTGGCGCGGCGGTCTTGATGCTCGCGCTCTTCATCGAGCAGCTCGCGCATGTCGTTGGTGAGGCCGGACACGCCGAGCAAACCCGATTGTTTATTGAGCAGTGCATCGATTTCGGCAAGCGACATGCCTTCCTTAAGAGCAAGGAATTCGATGATCGATGGATCGATGTCGCCCGCCCGTGTGCCCATGACAAGCCCTTCCAGCGGCGTCAAGCCCATCGATGTATCGACGGAGTCACCATTGAGGATCGCGCAGGCGGAACAGCCGTTGCCTAAATGCAGCGTGATGATGTTCGTTTCCTCGCGCTTCTTGCCGACAATTTGCCGGTAGCGGTACGCGACGTAGCGGTGCGAGGTTCCGTGAAAGCCATAGCGCCGAATTTTGTGTCGGCGATACAGTTGATACGGAATCGCGTAGAGATACGACGTTTCGGGAATCGTGGAATGGAACGCTGTATCGAACACGGCGACCTGCGGAACACCCTGCCCCAGCAATTCCCGCGCTGCGTAAATGCCCTTGAGGTTCGCGGGATTATGCAGCGGCGCAAGCTCGATGCAATCCTCGATGCCGTCGATAACACTCTGGTCGATGACGGCTGACTTCGAGAATTTTTCCGCGCCGTGCACCACGCGATGCCCGACCGCGTGAATATCGGACAGCGATTGAATGCCGGGAATGTGCGCTTCGGGCGAGATAATCCACCGCAGTACGTAATCGAGTGCGGCCCGGTGGTCTCGCAACGGCGAGGCTTGCTTCACCGCCGGTTTGCCTGTCGCTTGCAGCGTTATCAGCGCCTGACTGCCGATCCGCTCGATGATGCCCTTGGCCTTCTGCACATCGGAGTCTTTTTCGATCAGGTCGAGGTCGGTTTCGATGATCTGAAATTTGAGCGACGAGCTGCCGCAGTTGAGGACGAGGATGTTCATAAGACAATGAACAATGAAAAAGTAAAAAGGAAAAAGTGAAGAGCGTTCATAATCTATCTCTTCATAGTAGAATTAGTTTTATCGAGCGCGGCGCGGAGTCCACGGGCAAGAGTCTCCGGTTTATCGAAGCCCCAGAAGTGCATGAAGAACAGCCGGGGCGATTCGTTCAGCATGTGGTTGTGAAGCGCCGTCACTGTAATGCCATGTTCTGTCAGAGCGCGGATGACCGGATTGACTTCGTCGGCAATCAACACAAAATCGCCCGTCGTCGCCGCGTTTTCTCCCACACGCTGCAGGTTGATTGCCGTCGCCATCCCCATGAACGGCGGAATTTCCATGCCTCCCTCAACAATTGCTTCTTTCCGGGGAATGCCGAACTGCAGGAGATTTCCCTTGTGCTGTCCCGTCAATCCGATGATCGACTCGACGTTGCCCCAATCGATTGCCGCGCTGCTCTGCGTTGCTGGCGGTGCAAGCGGCGTTGCCGTTGACTTCAGTACATCCAGCATCGCCGAAGCAAGTTTCGCCGCGTCGCCATGACCGCTGAAGTGAAGATACTTGATGCTCGGTGACTCGCCCAAGAGATGATTGTGGATGGCGGTAATCTCGATCTCCTGTGCAGTGAGTTTCTTGACGACCGGTCCGACTTCCGGTTCCAGCAGAACGAGGTCGCCCATTATCATTGCGCCGTCGTGCATTCCTTTGAAGGCAACCCACGAGGTGAGCGCAAGTCCAGGCTCGACGGCGACCGACGCAATCTGCACCTTCAGATCGGATCGAGGGAATGTTATCTTGAAGACGTCATTCTGGATTGTTCCCGGTTTACCAAAAATCTTTTCGACAGAAGTCCAACCCTGCGCTTGAATAAGACTTGTGAGTGAAAGGAGAGCGACCCCGTACAGCATTACGACGCGGAGGGAACGAGAAAAAATATTCATCGTGTAATCCTTAATGAAGAAGAGTGAAAGGCTCTCCCGCCTCACTGATGCGATTAAAACTTACCGCTTTCTTGCAGCAAACTCAAGAAAGTAAAGAATTCACGTCATGCTGAACTTGGTTCAGCATCTTGTTTTTGAGACTCCGAAACACCTGCCCGCCAAAAATGGAATCGCGTGAGGCAGGCGGGAGTTCGGGGTGACATAGACCCATGTTTCACAATCATTTCGGCTGTCACCGTCCCCCGCAGAAAAACTTTGCGGGGCAGGCACACCGTGACAGTAAAATGGGCAAGATCACCGATGAGTCCGTGACCTCTCAATGAAAATGCACCTCGACCGCAGTTTCGCTTTTCACTAATTTGCGCTATCTTCATCCATTCACCACACCTCCGGAGGAGCCATGAAGTTGATCAAATCGCTATTCATTTTTCTCTTCTCACTATTTGCGATGGAAGCAAACGCACAGACCTCTCAGTTTTTCGATGTCGTGAAAGTTGCCGACGGTGTCTACGGCGCGATCGGAAAGCCGGGGATCTTAAGCAACGCGGCGTTTATCGTAACCGACCGCGGCGTCATCGTGGTCGATACGCACCTGCGACCGTCGTGGGCGAAAGACCTAATTCAAGAAATCCGCAGGATTACCGATAAGCCGGTCCGCTACGTGATCAACACGCACTGGCACGGCGACCATGTGCAGGGGAATCAGGCGTATCAGGCGGCGTTTCCGGCGGGCACGGAGTTCATTTCTCACGTGAATACGCGAGAGGACATCATCGGCAAGGCGATACCGAGCATCAAGCAAAATGTCGACAGCCTGCCCGTTCAAATCGGGCGACTCAAGACGCGGCTCGAAGGCGGCAAGAACATCGACGGCTCGGCGATGACCGACAGCGCAAAGGTGCTGCTCAAGCAGCAGATCGCCAACCAAGAGGCGTATCTCGAAGAGCTAAAGACGCTGCAGATCACGATTCCGAATTTAACGTTCGACAAAAGTCTCGCGCTCTGGGCTGGCGAGCCCGGCGACGCTAAAGCTCAGGCGGGCGGGCGTGAAGCCCCAACGGGGCAAGTGCGCGTGCTTTATTTTGGCGAGGGCCACACCCGCGGCGATGTGGTGATCTATCTGCCGAAGGAAAAAGTGTTGGTCACGGGCGACCTGCTCACGGGCGGGCTGCCGTTCATGCGCGATGCGGTTCCTCTCGCCTGGGCTACGACACTCGAAGGCGTGGGAAAATTGGACATAGAGCAGATCATCCCGGGCCACGGCAATGTTCAACAGGGAAAGGATCGCCTGAATCTCGTTGTGCAGTATTTGAAAGACCTGTACGCGGCGGTGAAGGTACAGGCGGAGAAGAAAGCAAATGTGGAAGACGCGGTGAAAGCCGTCGGCGATCAGCTTGCGCCGAAGTACGAAAAAGAATTCCCCAACTTCCGCGCAGGCTTGGGCGGACCGACAGGCAACGTGACGAAAACGTACGAGGCGATGAAGGGGCCGAAGTGAGGAACAATCTATGAAGGTAGCTCTTGAAATACTCTTGCAATCACAAGAGAATCAGTATTTGGAATTCAAGAGTTGTTACGACCAGAAAAAAGGTCGTCCTCCGAGACCTAGACGACTAAAAGAAATTGCGAAAGATCTAGCAATTTGTATTGCTGAGTTTGCAAATGCAGATGGAGGGACTCTTCTACTGGGGGTAGAAAACAATGGGACAATCTTAGGATTTCCTGCTTCAGGCTTGGATCTTAAAGCTCTCCTTCAGATAACTTCTGATTCTTGGAAGATTCCCGTCCCACATTCGGTTGAGAAAAAAGAACATGGGGGCGAATCAATTATAGTTTTTGAAGTTGATCCGCAGCCCCTTGTTTATAGTCTGACAGATGGACGAACGCCGTATAGAAATGGAACAAATACAGTTTGGCTTTCTACGGAAGAAATCCGGGCAATCAAGAAATCTAGAACAAGCACTTTGGTAGAGCGTTCGATTGTGGAGGGCGCAAAAGTTGGGGAGCTAGATCAAGATCTACTTACTAGGTTTCAGAAAGCGGTGGGAGCTTCAGCAAATGTTCAGATTGAGGAATTGCTTGAGAAACATGATCTGGCGATACGGCATGGCAACGAATGCAAGCTAACCTTGGCTGCTTGTATATTGTTCGGTGCGCCGCCAATGATAAAATTTCACGAAAGATGCGGTATTAACTTTAGGAGATTTGAAGGGACTGAAGCTTTCAGCGGTGCAAAGAACAATGAGCGAATTGAAAGAAATGTTGAAGCGCCGATACCTTTTCTAATCGAACAAACTTTCCTATTGCTACAGACTCAAATCGGTGTTTCTAGAAAATTACGAGACCTCTTTTTTGAAGAAAGGCCTGAGTATCCTACATTTGCGTGGCAAGAAGCAGTGGTTAACGCTATTGCGCACCGAGATTACTCTCTTAGAGGTAATGAAACAGAAATCATGATGTTTGATGATCGTATAGAAGTTAAAAGTCCAGGACTTCCACCAGATCCTATAACGATTGAAGAACTTCAACAGCGTCTACCCGTCCACGCCTCAAGAAATCCTAGAATAGTTAGAGTCCTAAAAGCTTTAGGTTTTGTCAGGGAAAGAGGAGAAGGGTTGCCAAGGATGTTTCAGGAAACAGAGGAATCCTTTCTCCCATCGCCAGAACTAAAAGCAGAAGGTAAATTTTTTAAAGTGGTTTTGCGAAATACAGTAATATTTGATGATAGCACCATGTCTTGGTTGCGAACATTCCCCCTTGAGAAAATGAATATGCGACAAAGACGAATTCTTGCCCATTCATATCAGAGTGGAAAAAAGTATTTTATACTGAGGGAATACGCAGCTATAAATCATATTGCAAAGGAATTTGCGAAGAAAGAAATTCGAGAACTCTTGGACTTAGGAGTACTAGAAGTGGTTGGAACTAGAAAGGCTGCGAAGTATTTTCCTTTGATACAAAGAGGTACGATAGAAGAAAAGTTGAGAGATTTTTTTGCGCGACGTTCTTATTTAACAAATTCAGATTACCGCAAATTGGTAGGCCATATGCACATTGTTACGGCCTCACTTCAATTAAAGAAACTAGTTGAAGATGGAATACTACATAAGGAAGGCAGCGGCCGCGGCAGGAAGTATTACCCCGCTGGCATTTTGCTAAAAACTAAGTAAATATAAATTATTACTTAGTGGGCGTGTATATGAAACACCTTAAGTTTAGTCAGGTCCATCAGTTCCAATGATATCAATAATTCAGTCTTTAATGGCCAACCTAGAAATCTGCCTCAAGTGTCGGCTTTTTACTCTTGAACCACAATTGATCTGAGCCTCCTATGCCCAACCTAACCTCATCACCCGCCTGGAAAGCCCTTGAGCGGCACCAAAAGGAAATCTCTGGCCTGCACATGCGAGACCTATTCGCTGCCGACCCGAATCGCTTTCAGAGATTCTCCATCCATTGGAACGACCTTCTCCTTGATTACTCCAAGAACAGCATCACAGAGCAGACGATGTCGCTTTTGTTCGACCTTGCTCGTGAAGCTGACCTGAAAGGATGGACGGAGAAGATGTTCCGGGGCGAGAAGATCAACTCCACGGAGCAGCGAGCCGTGCTGCACATCGCTCTCCGCAACCGCTCCAACACGCCGGTCATTGTGGAAGGCGAAGATGTGATGCCGGCAGTCAACAAGGTGCTGGCACATATGCGAGAGTTTACCGAGTCGGTGCGCAGTGGAAGCTGGAAGGGCTATACCGGCAAGGCGATGACCGATATCGTCAACATTGGTATAGGCGGCTCCGACCTCGGACCTGTCATGGTAACGGAAGCGCTCAAGCCGTACGGTCATGAGCGGCTCAATGTCCACTTCGTTTCCAACGTCGACGGAACGCACATCGCTGAGACGGTCAAGAGGCTGAACCCAGAAACTACGCTCTTTATTATTTCTTCGAAGACCTTCACGACGCAGGAGACGATCACGAACGCGCAGTCGGCGAAGCGCTGGTTCCTTGAGCGCGCAAAGGATGAATCTGCTGTCGCGAAACATTTTGTCGCCGTCTCGACAAACGCAAAGGCCGTCGCCGCATTCGGCATCGATACGAAGAACATGTTCGAGTTCTGGGATTGGGTTGGCGGGCGCTACTCGCTCTGGTCTGCCATCGGCTTGTCGATCGCGCTGTACGTGGGGATGGAGAATTTCGAGGAGCTTCTGTCCGGCGCTCATGAGATGGACGAGCATTTCCGCACCGCTCCGTTTGAAAAAAACCTGCCGGTGATTCTCGCTCTGTTAGGCGTCTGGTACAACAATTTCTTCGGTGCCGAAACGCACGCCATCATTCCGTACGATCAATACATGCATCGATTCCCTGCCTATTTCCAGCAAGGAGACATGGAAAGCAACGGAAAGCGGGTGACCCGTGACGGCAATCCAGTCGACTACACGACAGGACCGATCATCTGGGGCGAGCCGGGCACGAACGGCCAGCATGCGTTTTTTCAGCTTCTCCATCAGGGGACCAAGCTGATCCCAGCCGATTTCCTCGCGCCGATGCAGTCGCACAATCCCATGGGCGGTCATCACGCAATCCTGATCTCCAACTTCATCGCACAAACGGAAGCGCTTATGCGCGGGAAAACCGAAGCCGAGGCGCGGAAGGAACTCGCCGGTCTCACGGGTGCTGAGCTTGAACAGCTTTTGCCTCATAAGGTCTTTCCCGGGAACAGACCGACGAACACGATTGCGTTCAAAAAGCTCACACCTCGCGTGCTCGGATCGCTGATCGCGATGTACGAGCAGAAGATTTTCGTGCAGGGTATCATCTGGAACATCAACTCGTTCGACCAGTGGGGTGTGGAGTTAGGGAAGCAGCTCGCGAAGGTCATTCTGCCGGAGTTGGAAGGAACGGCGGAAACGAGCGGGCACGATTCATCGACAAAGGGGCTGATTGAGTACTACAGGAGTCTTTCTATAAAAAGGTAATAGGAGATAGGAAGTAGGTGGTAGGTTGCAATCATTATGAGGTACGCATCAGCGAAAATCTGTGTAAATCCGCGAGAATCGGCGTGAAAGAGACTTAAACCCATGCTCACCAAAGTCAACCTCAAACAAAAACTCAGTCTCTTTCAAGATTACTGGAGTCCCAAGATTGCCGGCGAGTTGAATGACTCGTACGTCAAGCTCGTCAAGCTCAAGGGCGAGTTTCAGTGGCATCATCATGAGAACGAAGACGAGCTGTTCTTCGTCGTCAAAGGCAAGCTCCTCATCAAGCTGCGGGATAAAGACCTCTGGCTTGAGGAGGGCGAGTTAGCGGTCATCCCAAAAGGCGTGGAGCATCTGCCCATCGCTGAGGAGGAAGTCCATGTCATGCTGATCGAGCCGAAGACGACGCTCAATACCGGCAATGTTCGGAACAAGCGGACGGTGGAGAAGCTGGAGAGAATCTAAGAAACAGATTGAGGCTGTCCAAAAAGTACTTTTAACCATTACGTTGTGTTCATGAGAAATAAAAAATCGACCATTTTCATACCCCAACGTGGGCGAAATGGCATTTCGCCCTACATTTTGGACAGCCTCTCAGCGTGAGGTCTTAG
This sequence comes from uncultured Ignavibacteriaceae bacterium, assembly GCA_964372545.1. Lineage (GTDB taxonomy): Bacteria > Bacteroidota > Ignavibacteria > UBA10030 > UBA10030 > CAYJSZ01. Next base: position 7,907 of record CAYJSZ010000051.1, on the reverse strand, counting down.
AAAGGAAGGAGCCCCCATCCTAGGAGGATGCTGAAAAAGTGTTTTTCTGTCATTCTGAAGGAGCGCAGCGACTGAATCCGCCTGCGGCGGATCGCTTTTTGAATCAGATTCTTCATCCCGCTACAAAGCAGCGGGATTCAGAATGACATATTGCCTAGTCTTTCAGCAACCTGCTAGTTACCGGGAGCTGGCAGGGCTTCGAAACAGTTCATTTCTAAAACGAGAGCTTATTGATTCCCAATTCCCTTCAGTAAAAGAGTTTCAAGAATTCTCACAGCTACTGATTAAGGGGGTTCGATCGCCATATTGGATCTAGTATCTTATAAAGATGGACGCCACCGCGAAGGTGGTGTCCATCGTACCCCATCAACCAACAACAGGGAGGTCCCTATGCAACCTCAGATCAACTATCCGGCGGTCATCGTCAGCGCAATTGCGAAGTTTGCGTTCGGTGCGCTCTGGTATTCGCCAGTCTTGTTCGCGAGCCAATGGATGCAGTACACCGGCATCACGGAGGAAATGGCCGCAGAGTCCAACATGGCGGTGATTTTCGGCGGATCGTTTGTTCTCTACCTTCTGCAGGCATACGTGCTGGCGCATTTCGTCCACTATACAAATGCCACAAACGCGAAGGGCGGCGCACAGACGGGCTTCTGGATCTGGCTCGGCTTCATGGCGACGTTGCTCATGCAGAGCGCGCTCTATGAACGTCACCCGATGGGACTGTGGGCAATCAACGCCGGCTACGAGCTGGTGTCGATAATTCTGATGGGCGTCATTCTTGCAGCGTGGAAAAAGAAACCGGCACAACAGGCATCATAAGGAATATGAGAATCTGACTGGTTCCATGATGGCATGATGCTGGAATGATGGAGAATTGGAGTGATGAGGAAAACGAGTCGCGCCCAACAATCCACCACTCCATTATTCCAATACTGTGCCTCCGCGATCCCTTCGTGTTTTTTGTGGTCAACGCTATATGAAAGAGCTTCACGATATTCTCGCAGCGTACGATGCGCTCAAGCAATCGGGAAAGACGGCTGCGCTGGCTACGATTATGAAGGTGAGCGGCTCCACGTATCGTCGCCCGGGCGCTCGGATGCTGATCACGGACACCGGGCAAACCATCGGCACGGTGAGCGGCGGATGTTTAGAAGCAGACGTGGCGGAGAAATCAAAAAAGATCATTGCGTCCGGCCAGCCCGCAACGGTGGTGTACGACATGACGGCCGAGGGCGATGCCGTGTGGGGGTTGAACCAGGGCTGCAACGGCGTTGTGCATCTGCTGGTGGAACCGATTCCATCTCAGAATACTGTAGCGCATCTCGAATTCGTAGCCAAGTGTTTGAACGAGCGAATTACCGGCATCGTGGCGACCGTGTTTCGGGTTGATGGAGAGTTCAAGGCTTCGGTGGGAACGCGGGTGCTTCTCAATGAGCAAGGAACAATTCAGGAAGACATCAGAAATCCGGTTCTTTCCGCCGCGCTGTCGGAAGATTGTCGCGAGGCACTCAACGCGTCATGCGGGAAAGTCAAAGAATACCGATTCACCGAGGGAGTGGTCGAGGCATTCATCGAGGTCGTCCAGCCTCCCACTCCTTTGTTTATATTCGGCGCTGGATACGATGCGATTCCCGTCGTACGTTTCGCCAAAGAACTCGGCTGGGAAGTCACCGTGGTGGACCATCGCCCGGCCTTCGCGTCACGAGAGCGCTTCCCGGCTGCCGACGCACTTGTCATCGCACGGCCCGAGGAGGCTGGAGCGAACGTCTCGCTCGACGGGCGCGCAGTTGCGGTGGTCATGACACACAATTTTTCGCACGACCTCGAGTTGCTCAAAACGCTGCTTCCTTCACCTGCCCGCTACGTCGGTCTCCTCGGACCAACAATGCGGACGGAACGGTTGCTCAACAATCTGCGGAAAGATGGTGTCACTCCCACCACCGAACAACTCGCCCGTCTCCACTCACCAATCGGCATCGACATCGGCGCGGAATCGCCGGAAGAGATCGCTCTCTCCATCCTCGCCGAAATCCGTGCCGTCCTCTCCAAACGAAGCGGCGGCTTTCTCAAAAATTCTCCCGGCCCTATCCACGAACCGCACACGTAACATTCTGTCATCTGCTGTCTG
>CAYJSZ010000051.1:2006-5676 GCA_964372545.1 uncultured Ignavibacteriaceae bacterium | reverse complement strand
ACCGAAAGGCGAGCTCATGCACCCGTTGACAAAGGTTACGCTCTCGTTTCTCTCCCTGACCATCGCTGATTCTCAAACCGCCTTCACGCAAGAGCGCGACCGCAGCAAGATTCCCGACAAGCACAAGTGGGACCTTGCGCAAATCTATCTTAACGACGAAGCATGGAAACAGGCGAAAGAGAAGCTTGCCGCGGAAATCCCGGGGGTCGAGAAATACAAAGGAACGCTCGGAAAATCCGCGGAGCAGTTGTTGGGCGGGCTTAACTTCACCAGCCGGCTTACGAAAGAGTATTACCGTCTCTACAGTTATGCGAGCATGAGCTCCGACCAGGACACACGGGATTCGAAGTACCTCGGCATGCAGCAGGAGATGAGCCAGATCGGTTCGAGCATGAGTGCAGCCGCGGCGTTCATCGAGCCGGAGATTTTGAAGATCGACAGGTCAACGATTGATTCGTTTCTGAAGAGTGAGCCGAAGCTTGCAGTCTACCGACAGTACCTCGACGACATCCTCCGCCGCAAAGCGCACACCGGAACGGAAGGAGAGGAGAAGATCATCGCCGACGCAAGTCTGATGGCGGATGGAGCATCGAACATTTTCGGCATTTTCTCCGACGCGGATTTTCCGTATCCAGAGGTCACGCTGAGCGACGGAAAAACGGTGAAGCTCGACAAAGCGAGCTTCAGCCTGTATCGCACGGTCACGAATCGTGAGGACCGGAAGAAGGTGTTCGCGGCTTTCTTTGGCAAGCTGAACGATTTCCGCCGAACCTACGGCACACAGTTAAACGCCGAAGTGAAAAAAAATCTCTTTTACATGAAAGCACGGAAATATAACTCATGCCTTGAAAGTGCGCTCGATGCGAACAACATCCCGACTGCGGTCTATCACAGCCTTGTTGAGAACGTCAATGAGAACCTCACCACCTTCCACCGGTATCTCAAGTTGCGGAAGAGAATTCTTGGTGTGGACGAGCTCCATTATTTCGACCTTTACGCCCCACTATTGAGCAGCGTCGACCTCAAGTACAGCTACGAAGAGGGACAGAACCATGTCGTCGCATCGCTTGATCCGCTCGGCAAAGAGTATATCGACGTCACAACGAAAGCGTTCTCCGAGCGCTGGTTAGATGTGTATCCGACCGAAGGCAAGCGGTCCGGCGCCTACTCCAACGGCTCGGTCTACGACGTGCACCCCTACATGCTGCTCAACTACAACGGCAAGTACGACGATGTCAGCACGCTGACACACGAGCTTGGCCATACGATGCACAGCTACCTCTCGAATAAAACCCAGCCGTTCCCGACGGCAAACTATTCGACCTTTGTCGCTGAAGTTGCTTCAACCTTCAACGAAGCGCTCTTGATCGAATACATGCTCAAGACCATCAAAGATGACAACGTTCGTCTCTCCTTGCTCGGAAGCTATCTCGAAAACATTAAAGGCACGGTCTTCCGCCAGACGCAGTTTGCGGAGTTCGAGCTGCGCATACACGAAATGGCGGAGCGCGGCGAGGCGTTGACGGGCGATGCGTTGAATACGTTGTATCAGGAGATTACCCGCAAGTACTACGGCCACGACAAAGGCGTGTGCATTGTGGACGACGAGATCAAAGCCGAGTGGGCGTTCATCCCACACTTCTATTATAACTTCTACGTGTATCAGTACGCGACGTCATATACCGCGTCGGCAGCATTATCGGAACAGGTGCTCGCAGGCGATAAAGCGGCAACCAAGCGATACATCGAGTTTCTCTCCGCCGGCGGTTCCGATTTCCCGATCAATCTCCTGAAGAAAGCCGGCGTGGACATGACCACATCGCAGCCATTCGAGCTGACGATGAAGAAAATGAATCGCGTGATGGACGAGATGGAGAAGATTTTGGATAGGATGAAGAAGTGAATACAGAGTGTAGGCGACGATTCGAATCGTCGCCTGCGCGGGTTTTTTTATGTCCCACCACATTGCCATCCTGCTTCTTGCTGCCGGCGGCTCGTCCCGCTTCGGCTCGCCCAAGCAGCTTCTTCCTTTCAACGGGACAACGCTCATCCGGTACCTCGCAGAGGTTGCCCTCCGGTCAAAGGCCGATGCAGTTTATGTTGTAGTCGGCGCTGAAGCAGAGAAGATTCAACCCGAGCTCTCGGGCCTTCAGATACATACTCTCGTAAACGACCGCTGGAAGGAAGGCTTTAGCTCTTCGCTCGGTGCCGGAGTTGATGCACTTCCAGAAGAAACCGAAGCTGCGCTCATCATGCTCTGCGACCAGCCGCTCGTGACGACCGAAGTCCTCAATAGCATCATCGACACACACCAAGCAAGTAAAAAGCCCGTCGTCGCATCTGCATATGCAGACACCCTTGGCGTTCCGGTGTTGTTTGCGCGATCCTTATTCCCGGAGCTTCTGAGCCTGCGGGGAGATCATGGCGCTAAGCAGATCATCCAACGCCATCTGCAAGATGTTGCCTCCGTTGCTTTCCCCGGCGGCGCAGTCGATATCGACGTTCCAAGCGACATCAAGCTCATCCCTTAATCCCTTCATCCGCTGTGAATTTATCCGCTGTTCACCGATACCAAACCTCCGCTCGCCGAAAAGTCCGCAACATTTCTAAGCTCTTACTGTATCTTAGGAGTGAACAATCAAGGAGGTCGCTATGATTACAAAACGCTGGTTCGGACTTGGCGGGCAAATGATTTTCGGACTCATCCTCTCGTTCTTTGGCGTGTTGCTTTTGCTGGATAATGTGGATATCATCGACGTGGGCTGGCGGTTCTGGCCGTTCATCATTGTTTTCCTCGGCCTGTATAAACTTCTCAACGCGGAGAACGGCTGGCGGTCGGGCAGCGGCCTCTGGCTGATCTTTCTCGGCCTCTGGCTCTCTGTTTCTGTCAATCATATCTTCGGTCTTCATTTTCGGGATACCTGGCCGATCCTGATCATCGGATGGGGTGTGAGCATTCTCTGGCGGTCGCTCGGCTATCAGTCACGATATACACTCTCGGAGGAACATCATGGAAACTAGATCATCGTTTCGGATGAGCTCCCAGCTCGTGTTCGGGCTGATCGTTATTGCGCTCGGCATTCTTTTTACTCTCGACAACATCGGTGTTGTTTACGCTCGCGATTTCCTGCGCTACTGGCCGGTGCTGCTGATCGTCTGGGGAGTCACCAAACTCTCCACGAGTCGCGGTGGCGGAAAGTTCTTCGGCCTGATACTGACCATCGGTGGAACGCTCCTGCTGCTCGACCGGCTCTATTACATCGATTTCGATTGGGGGGATTTCTGGCCAATTCTGCTGATTGCGATCGGCGGCAGCATGTTGTGGAACTCCATGACGAGGCACGGGTTGCCTTTCGCTCCTGTCCGAACGGCGGATGAAACGGACTCCGTGGTGAATCACTTCGCGATCATGGGCGGCATTAGCCGCACGAACGACTCACAGGACTTCCGCGGCGGCGATCTCAGTGCGATCATGGGCGGCGTAGAACTGGATTTACGGCAAGCCTCCATCAAGAGCGGCGAAGCGGTCGTGGATATCTTCACATTCTGGGGCGGCGTGGAGATCAAAGTGCCGCAGGATTGGAGCGTGAGCGTGCAGGCAACGCCGATCATGGGCGGCATTGAAGACAAGACGCTCCCGCCAAAAGGCGATTCGACCAAGCGGCTCGTC
>CAYJSZ010000051.1:0-1906 GCA_964372545.1 uncultured Ignavibacteriaceae bacterium | reverse complement strand
CATGCATCCGATTCTCGCACAACGAGAGAGAATTCTGATTTACCTTGCCGGCTGGCTGATCCTTGGTTTGCTGCTTTCTGCGCTCGTGGCAATGCCCGGTGAGGTCGAGTGGGTTTCTACGCTCGTGTTTGTCATTCCGTTAACGGTGGTGTATGCGTTCATCTGTCTCTCGGCTTGGTACCTCTGCCGCGCGTTTCCGCTCGAACGAACATCGCTCAGTCAAATGTTACTGGTCTACCTCGTCGCCAGCTCGTTGTCCAGTTCCTTCTTGGTGATGCTCGGCCTCGGCGTGCAGTGGATTCTCACACAAGTCCCGCCCGTTGCAGCACTCGGCCCACCCGCAGCCATCGACGCCCGACTTTTTTTTGGCATCGGCGCTGTGCTCTTTCTTCTCGCCGTCGCGATCCACTATCTGATCATCACGTTTGAAGAATCCCGTTCTGCCGAGCGTCGCGCGTTTGAAATGAAACTCCTCGCACAAGAAGCGGAATTGAAAGCGCTCCGGGCGCAAATCGACCCGCACTTTTTGTTCAACAGCCTGAACTCCATCAGCGCACTTACCACCAAGAACCCGCACGCCGCACGCAGCATGACGCTCTTACTGGCCGACTTCCTCCGCAAAAGTCTCAAGTTCGGCGCCAACGAAAGCATTCCGCTGGAGGATGAGCTTTCACTTGCTTCGAACTTCTTAGAAATTGAACAGGTCCGGTTCGGATCTCGGCTCAGGATCGATACCGCTGTTGATGACGCAGCAAAGAAGTGTCTCGTCCCTCCACTTCTCCTGCAGCCGCTGTTGGAAAACGCCATCAATCACGGCATTGCACATCTTGTCGATGGAGGGACAATTCGAGTGCAGGCGCATCGGAATGGAACACGGCTTGTGGTGAAGCTCGAAAACCCCTGCGACCCCGAGCGACCGAAGCATACCGGCAGCGGCGTCGGACTGGAGAATGTCCGGATGAGACTGCGAACACTTTACGATACCGAAGCGCGTCTCGACCTTTATGAAGACAAGAGGATGTTCAGAGCTGAGATTGCACTCCCCGCACAGGAAGCTCGCACGCCACAATGAAATCAGACGTGAACAGCACCTTACGTGCAATTATTGTCGATGACGAGGAACTTGCCCGCGGCGTTGTTCGCGAGCATCTCCAGCCGCACGAAGAGATCGACATGGTCGCCGAGTGCGCGAACGGCTTCGAGGCTGTCAAAGCGGTCACGGAACTGAAACCCGATCTGCTCTTCTTAGACATCCAGATGCCGAAGCTGAACGGCTTCGAGGTTCTGGAATTGATCGACCATGACTGTGCAGTGATTTTTATAACGGCGTATGACCAGTACGCGCTGAAAGCGTTCGAAGTCCACGCTGTGGATTATCTCCTGAAGCCGTTCACCCGCGAGCGATTTGAACAGGCGCTCAAGCTTGCTGAGGAACGACTCTCCCGCAAGGAACGATTTCCTCGCGCTGAACTGGTTGCGGACGCGCAAGCTCGTACTCAGCCACTCGAACGCATTCTGGTGAGGGAAGGCCCCAAGGTTCACGTCATCCCCGTCGAGAAAATCGACTATATCGAAGCGCAGGACGATTACGTTGCGATTCGGGTGGAAGGAAAATCATTTCTGAAACAGCAGCGACTCGCCGATCTCGAATCTGCTCTCGACCCCAAGCGCTTCGTCCGCATCCACCGCTCGTACATTCTCAACATCGACCGGCTCTCAAAAATCGAGATGTATGCAAAAGACAGCCGCATCGCCATTCTGAAAGACGGCACCAAACTTCAGGTCAGCCGTGCGGGATATGACAAGTTGAAGACGCTGCTGTAGACGCCACCCCTTTATCCCCTCCTCGCTAAGGATTAGATGCGATCCAGTTGGAACACACACTGAATGGTATGGCGCTGTTTGC
>CAYJSZ010000050.1:0-16885 GCA_964372545.1 uncultured Ignavibacteriaceae bacterium | reverse complement strand
TTTTCGACGCGCGACCGAAGCTGCATGACGCAGTGGTGGAAGCGATCAAGTAAAATGGAAAAAGTAAAAATGGAAAAATGAAGTTTGAAAAGTCTTGAGGATAGAGATCTTGACACTTCCATTGGAAACCGTTATGTTGAATCCAGCATACCCGCCGCGCCTCTTACGCTCTAAAGAGCGTGATGCGAAATCCGGTGGGTTTTTCTTTGTTGGTACAAGGCTGTTTGTGCATCGATAAACACTTCAGAGAATCATGTTCCATCGTAGAAAAATCCTCCTCAGATTGCTTGAAGCGTGCGGCGGTGAATTGAACAACACCGACATGGAGAAGCTCTTGTTTTTGTGCTGTGCAGAACAGGGTGTGAACCACTATGATTTTTTCCCTTATAAGTTTGGCTGTTTTAGCTTCTTGTCGTATCAGGATAAACGGGTGCTGACACAGCAAGGGTATCTGGAGAACACAGACCGATTCAAACTCAAACGCAGTTTACGAAAAACTGTGGCACTGAAAACCGAAGAGCAAGAACAGGTCAGGGAGTTTGCACGTCGGACAAAGCATCTTCGTGGAGATGCGCTCGTTCGTCACGTGTACGTTCACTATCCTCATGTTGCTATCCGTAGCGAGATCAAAGAGAAGATCCTATCGCACTCTGAGCTGGCGGAAGTTCGAAAACACTCGCCGACCAATTCGGAAGTATGTTTGATGACGATTGGCTACGAGGGATTGACGATTGATGCATATATCAATAAGCTCATTGAGCAGAACGTCGCTCTTGTTGTCGATGTGCGTCGAAACCCGATCTCGATGAAATATGGCTTCAGTAAAACGCGCTTTCAAAATTATCTGAAGAGTGCTGGAATTACCTACGAACATATTCCTGAGCTCGGCATCGCATCTTCAGAGAGAAAGAATCTGAAGACAGAAAGCGATTACCGTGCGCTGTTTCAGAAGTACGCTGCGACTGCTTTACCAAACCGGGGAAAAGAGCTTCAAAGAATCTCTGAGCTTGTACGGCAGTACCGACGCATTGCGTTAACGTGCTTTGAGGCAGAGCCGACTTCTTGCCATCGACACAAGATCACCGAGAGGCTTGCACAAGAGAAAGGCTGGACAATTTCCATCAACCACATCCACTGAATCCGCCTTGGCGTACCTGCCGGACACACTCGAACAAGTCAAAGTTCTCATTACCGTAAAGACGTACCCGCTTCCTTCCAACAAGTATGAAGAATTGGTATGCACTGGTAAATGTATTTGCCAGCCAATCTTACATGCTTGCAACTTACAATGTTGTAAGCTACAATGTCATTAGTTCAAAGTCATTCCAGGCGTATTACTGAACACAAAGAATAAAGAATGCCAAGACACAAACAGCTAACTCTCGATAGCTTTAAGAAAAAATTTGCCTTGGTTCGGAAAAAGGGATGGATCGCGTCCAAAAGAAAGGGCCCAACCGGGATTGGACAAACATTGGAGCACTATCTTGGAATAAAAGAAAACAATGTTGCTTTGCCCGATTTGGGAACTGTGGAGCTCAAGGCTCATCGCATTGGCTCCTCATCAATGATCACGCTTTTTACGTTCAACAGAAAAGCGTGGAAGATGGACCCGCTTAAGGCTATTAAGAAGTACGGAACAAAAGATAGTAACGGAAGACTCGGCATGTATTTTACGATGGCACGAACACCCAACAGCATGGGTTTATTTCTTCATATCGATAAAACGAGTATCTCGGTAAGACATATTTCCGGGCAAATCGTTGCTGAGTGGGAATTAGAAACATTGGCTGAGAGATTCGCGAAAAAAATTCCAGGACTTGTGTTTGTTAGCGCGTTTAGTGAGATGCGAGGAGACATCGAGTGGTTCAAATACGAGCGAGCACAATTACTGAGAAGAACATCTCCGGATATTATTAGTGAACAAGTATTTGCAGGGAATGTCTTATTTGATGTGAGGATGGATTCTCGTCCAAACCGAAACGAATTACGTTACATGATAAACAGTGAGCGGTTGCAGTGGTCTTTCAAAAACTGGAATGAAATATGTTGACAAGTCAAAATTCAGCGAAAGTGAGAATGACCTTCTACCCCATGGCAGGTGGAGTCGGAGAGCAGTTTAGCAACCTCCTCGACACACTTGATTGGATACATCAAGCCAAGCCTGCGCCGAACGATGTTAGAGAGTGGCTTTGTAGCAGATTCATATTGACAGAGTATTTTGCCAGAGATGTGTATACCGTATTGCTGATAAGTACTGGGCTAGTAAAGGTATTGGGCGGAAATTGCAAATTAACGGCTGATGGCCTTTCTGTCGTCAGTACAAAATCACCGGTAGTACTCTTAGAAATATTTGAAAAATCATTCGCCGGAGTTGCTGCCTTTCTCGAAATATTAAGCTCGAAACCAAAAATACGCAGGGAAACACTTGAGGAAATGTGGTTCGAGACTGTCAAGAGTCGATTCCCGAAAATACATAATTGGAGCAAGCGCACTCTTCACAATCAGTGTGGACACAGAGTAGTTTGGCTTCGAACTATGGGCTTTGTCAATCTCAACAACGGCTTATTTTCTCTTTCAGAAAGTGGATGGAGCTTTGTTCAGAAGAATCCTCCAGAAGCCATCGCAATTCAGAAACATGAGATTAAAACAGAAGAACGTGAACTGAAAGATATGCTCGTGGGACCCTTCGAGCCATTCTCCAAGCTTGAGGAAAAAACTATAGCACTTCGGAGAGCCTATGCGCGAGATCGAGCTTTTCGGATCGTCGTAACGGCACAATATGAATACTTCTGCGCCATTTGTGGTTTCGGTATACAAACGCCCCGAGGCTATCATGAAGCGGAGGCAGCACATATTATTCCAAAAAGAAGACTTGGTTCAGATGATCCGCGAAATGGCGTTTCTTTATGTAGTACGTGTCATTGGTTATTTGACGAAGGGATATTATCAATTCTCGCTGATCGGCTCTCGGTCTTAGTTGCTTCATTCATAGCGAATGGAAGAATCGATTTTTCTATAAAGAGAATCTTGTCGTACAATGGTAAGAGAATCCGGCCTGTAGATAACATCAAGTATTCTCCAGCCACCGAAGCATTACATTGGCACAATGAGAATATTTTTCTCGGCTAGCGTACGTGACTCCAAATCCTGTAGCAAATTATTTTTTCTATCTACCCTAACCCAAAATCTTTGTATATTTTTGCCCCAACATTTATCAGTATTACTCATCAAAGGAAATAGCAATGCCCATCAAGCCATTCAAGAACGAACCCTTAACAGATTTTACCAAACCAACCGACAAAAAAGCCTTTGCTCAGGCGCTCGAAAAGGTGCGAGCGGAACTGGGCAAAGAATATCCGATTGTTATTGGCGGAGAAGAGATTCGGACTCCCGACAAACTGAACTCGTACAATCCATCGAAGTCGAGCGAAGTCGTCGGCGTTTTCCAGAAAGCGGACCAAGCGCTCGCGAGCAAAGCAGTCGAAACCGCGTACGCCGCGTTTGACAAGTGGCAGTGGGTTGACCCAAAGAAGCGTGCAGACTATCTTTTCAAAGCCGCGAAGATCATGCGCAAGCGGAAGCACGAGTTCAGCGCGGTGATGGTCTTTGAAGTCGGTAAGACCTGGCCCGAAGCGGACGCCGATACCGCCGAGGCGATCGACTTTTTAGAATTCTATGGCCGCGAGATGCTGCGCCTTGCCGGACCGCAGCCGCTCACGAAAATCCCGACGGAGAAAAACGAGTTGCAATACATCCCACTCGGTGTGGGCGTCGTGGTGCCGCCGTGGAATTTTCCGCTCGCTATTCTCGTCGGTATGACCTCTGCCGCAATCGTTACGGGCAACACCGTTGTGCTCAAGCCCTCCAGCGACTCCCCGTGGATCGGCTGGATGTTCTTCAACCTGATGCGCGAAGTCGGTTTGCCTGCGGGAGTGTTCAATTTTGTCTCGGGACCGGGCGGCTCCGTCGGCGATACCATGGTCGCTCATCCGAAGACGCGGTTTGTCGCGTTCACCGGCTCGAAGGAAGTCGGTATCCACATTAACGAGCTTGCGGCGAAAGTGCAGCCGGGTCAGCGATGGCTCAAGCGCGTCATCGCCGAAATGGGCGGCAAAGATTCCATCGTCATCGACGAGAAGACCAATCTCGATGCGGCTGCGCAGGCAACAGTCGCCTCGGCGTTCGGTTTTCAAGGGCAAAAATGTTCCGCGGCGTCGCGTGCAATCGTTGTCGAAAAAGTGTATGATAAATTCGTCGATCTGGTGAAAGCGAAGACTGAAAAAATTCAGGTCGGTTCAGCCGACCAGCCCTCTAACTCCATGGGTCCCGTCGTTAACAAGGGGGCGCAGGAAAAAATCCTGGAGTATATCGACAAAGGTGTAAAAGAAGGCGGACGCTTGATTGCCGGTGGAGCGAAAGCTGGCAGCGATGGCTATTTCATCAAGCCGACGGTGATTGCCGACGTTGATCCACACGCGACGATTTCACAGGAAGAAATCTTCGGTCCGGTGCTCGCTATTATCAAGGCGAACAATTTCGACCACGCGCTGGAAATCGCCAACAACACCGAGTACGGCTTGACCGGCGGCGTATGGACAAAAGACCGGAAGAAGATCGAGAAAGCGAAGAAAGTTTTCCACGTCGGGAATTTTTATGTGAACCGCAAGATCACCGGTGCGCTCGTGGGAGTTCATCCCTTCGGCGGATTCAACATGTCCGGCACGGATTCGAAAGCCGGCGGACGGGATTACTTGCTGTTGTTCACGCAAGCAAAAGCGATTTCAGAAAAAGTGAAGTAGGACAAACATTCTTGTTTGTCTGAAGTGGTCAGACAAGAATGTCTGACCTACCCATCCAAATCTTGGAGACTCGATGAAAATCCATGAATACCAAGGGAAAGAGATTCTGAAAAAATACAACGTGCCGGTGCCCAAAGGCAGCGTCGCGTTTACTGTCGATGAGGCGGTGAAGGCTGCCGAGTCTATCGGCGGGACTGTCTGGGTGGTGAAGGCGCAGATTCATGCCGGCGGTCGCGGCAAAGGGGGCGGCGTGAAGCTCGCGCGCAGTCTCGAAGAAGTCCGCCAGCGCGCATCGGAAATTTTGGGCATGCGACTCGTGACTCATCAAACGGGACCGGAAGGCAGAATCGTGAAGCGGTTGTTGATAGAGCAAGGAATGAACATCGCCAGAGAAATCTACGTCGGCATCACGCTCGACCGCGCACGCTCGCAGAATGTCGTGATGGCGTCGACGGAAGGCGGCGTGGAGATCGAGAAGGTCGCAGCCGAAACGCCGGAAAAAATCTTGAAGGAATACGTGCATCCGTCCGTGGGATTCCAGCGGTTTCAGGCGCAAAAGCTCTGTTTCGGCCTTGGCTTATCGGGCGATGCGTTCAAGCACGGCGTCAAGTTTCTCTTAGCTCTTCACAAGGCGTACGAGGCTTCAGATGCATCGTTGGCGGAAATCAATCCGCTCGTTCTCACTCAGGAAGGCGACGTGATCGCGCTCGATGCCAAGATGAACTTCGACGACAACGCGCTCTATCGTCATCCGGAAATCGTAGCCATGCGCGACCTCGATGAAGAAGATCCGCTCGAGGTCGAGGCATCGAAATCCAATCTCAACTATATCAAGTTAGACGGCAACGTGGGCTGTATGGTGAACGGCGCCGGTCTTGCCATGGGGACGATGGATATCATCAAGCTGGCGGGTGGGATGCCGGCGAACTTTTTGGATGTGGGCGGTGGAGCAAGCGCGGAAACCGTCGAGGCGGGATTTCGAATCATCCTCAAAGACCCTCACGTCAAAGCTATCCTCATTAATATCTTCGGCGGCATTGTGCGCTGCGACCGTGTGGCGAACGGCGTCGTCCAGGCGGCGCGGAACACCAATATCAGCGTGCCGATCGTCATTCGTTTGGCGGGAACAAATGCCTCGCTTGCGGCTGACATTTTGAGGAATTCCGGACTCAGCTTTCTCGTTGCCTCAAGTCTGAAAGAAGCGGCGGAGAAAGTCACCAAAGCAATCGCAGCATAAACTCAAAACTCGGAACTCGGAACCGTATTATGTCTTGGGACGGACGATACGAACCGGTGATAGGGCTGGAAGTGCACGCGCAGATGCTCACCGCATCGAAAGCCTTCTGCTCGTGCTCGACGAAGTTTGGAGATGATCCGAACTCCAACGTCTGCCCTGTCTGCCTCGGTATGCCCGGCGTCCTGCCGGTGCTGAACGAGCAGGTGGTCGATTTCACGATTCGCATGGGACTCGCAACCCACTGCGCGATTGCGCCGCGTTCGATTTTTGCACGGAAGAATTATTTCTATCCCGATCTTCCGAAAGGCTATCAGATTTCCCAGTACGAAGAGCCGATCTGCACCAACGGCTGGGTGGAGATTGAATTCGAAGACAGTACGAGAAAGAAAATCCGTATCACGCGCATTCACATGGAAGAAGACGCGGGCAAGTCGATTCACGACCTCGACGTCGACACGCTGGTGGATGTGAACCGCTGCGGCGTTCCGCTGATCGAGATCGTGAGCGAGCCGGATGTTCGTTCTCCGCACGAAGCGTATTTGTACCTCTACAAGATCAGACAGATCGTGACGTACTTAGGTATCTGCGACGGCAACATGGAAGAAGGAAGTCTGCGATGCGACGCGAACGTCTCCGTGCGAAAGAAAGGCGAGACGAAATTCGGGACGAAGACAGAAGTAAAAAACATGAACTCGTTCCGTTTCGTCGAGAAGGCGCTGGAGTACGAAATCAACCGCCAGATCGATTTGCTGGAGAGCGGAGAGAAGGTCGTGCAGGAGACATTGCTGTGGGATGCGAACAAAGGTATCGCCGCCCCGATGCGGTCGAAGGAGGAAGCGCACGACTACCGGTATTTCCCGGAGCCGGATCTGGTGCCGGTGCTCGTCAATGAAGAATGGATCGCACGCGTGAGAAACACGCTGCCGGAATTTCCCACAGAGCGCCGCGACCGGTTCGTGAACGAATACAAGCTGCCGAAGTATGACGCCGACATTCTCACGACGGAAAAAGATCTCGCGGACTACTTTGAGAATGTCGTTTACAACCTCAGCAAGAAGAATGACGAGACGTATAAACTCGCGAGCAACTGGACGATGACCGATGTGCTGCGCGTCGTGCACGATCAACACATCGCGCTCAACGACTTTCCTGTGACACCACATCATCTCGCTGAGACGATCAACCTCATCGTCGACGGAACGATCAGCGGAAAGATCGCGAAGGATGTCTTCGAGGAGATTCTTAAGACGAAAGAGTCGCCGAAGAGCATCGTCGAGAAGAAAGGTCTCATGCAGGTGAGCGACGAAGGTGCGATCGAAAAAGTGGTCGATGAGGTTCTCGCGAACAACAAGGAACAGGTCGAAAAGTATCTCAGCGGCAAGAATCAGCTGTTTGGCTTCTTCGTCGGCGAAACGATGAAGGCGATGAAGGGGAAGGCGAATCCGAAGGTGGTCAATGAACTGTTGCGAAAAAAATTGGACGCGCTCAGGAAGTAGAGTACGAAGGTCGCAAGTAGTAAGAAAGCCACGGACTTAAATCCGTGGAAAAGAGTTCAAATCCCACATCTCACATCCCAAATCAACGGAGGGCACCGTGCGGGGAAAAATCATCGCCGGCAACTGGAAAATGAACAAAGACCTGGCTGAATCTGCCAGTCTTATCAATGATTTAAAGGCAACAATAGGCTCAGGCATTGATGGAGTTCAAGCCATTATTTGTCCCCCATTTACCTCTCTCGCGCTAGCGAGCGAGCTGATCAAAGGTTCGCCGATCAAGTTAGGCGCGCAGAACATGTACCATGAAGACGAAGGCGCGTTCACGGGAGAAATCTCGCCAAAAATGCTGAAGTCGGTGGGATGCTCGTACGTCATTCTCGGGCATTCTGAGCGGCGGCAGTATTTCGGCGAGACAAATGAGCTCATCAACAAGAAAGCAAAGAAAGCACTCGCGGCCGGACTCATTCCGATCATCTGTGTCGGCGAGACGTTGGAAGAGCGCGAGAAAAATATCACGGATCAGGTTGTTTCCGCTCAAGTCCAAGGTGTGCTCAAAGATATTTCCTCTTCGGATGTCGAAAAGATCATCATCGCCTACGAGCCTGTCTGGGCAATCGGTACTGGAAAGAACGCGACGCCCGAACAGGCAGAGTACGTGCATCGTCTCATCCGCAAACTTGTCGGACAGCTTTACAGCTGGGCAGTTGCCGAAAAGCTCATCATCCAATACGGCGGTAGCGTAAAGCCAGACAATGCGGCTGAGCTTTTCAAACGAAGCGATATCGACGGCGCTCTCGTCGGTGGGGCTTGCCTCAAAGCGGACTCGTTCTACCAAATCATCGCGGCAGCAAGAAAGGAGTAGCCCAAGTCTCGTGTTCATAGTTAGTTCCGCGACGAATCTTCCCTCATTCTTCAGGTCGCTCTTTTAACCCGTTGTATGCTCAACGGTTATCACCGATGGGTTTTTGACAAGGCCTTATTTTCCGTTGCTTTCAGGGCACTTTTGTATTATATTATAGCCGTTTTCCCAGAACGACGCTCCGTAAAGCGTGGCTTTTTCTTCCTACAACCGGTTGAAAGACTTGGTTAATACTCAGAAAGCGTTCTTACTAACATTTTCTCTCCTTGTTTCGCTGCTTCTGCTCACTCCGAGTTTCTCCGCGTTTAGCCAGACGAGAATTTTTGAAAACGGTCAGCCGTCCATGACGGGTTCCGACGCCGGTCTCCATCCGGACTCTCCGACGCGAAAGAAGATCGACCTCAACGGAACCTGGTCGTTTTCGTTCGACCAGAGCAGATGGAAGAGCGTCGAAGTGCCGAGTGCGTTCGACTATGAGGGCGAGATCACATTCTTGCGGAAGTTTGCGGTGGACGATGAGATGTTGTCGCGTCGAGCACTGAAACTCGTTGCGCTTGGGATCAACTATGACGCAGAAGTATCGGTGAACGATCTCTTCATCGGACGGCATGTGGGCGGATATACGTCGTTCGAATTCGAAATTCCTGAACACGCGCTTCGACTCGGTGCTGAGAACGTGTTAAAAGTCGTTGTGCGGAATGAATTGCACGCGCGAACAACACTGCCGCTTCGCAAACAAATCTGGGGATGGCGGAACTACGGCGGCATTATCCGGGATATTTATCTGCTCTCGACGCCGCGCACATGGATTGACGCGGTGAACATACGCTCCGAAGTCGCGAAAGATTTGAAACAGGGCACGGTGCACGTCGTTGCCACAGTAACGAGCGGCAGGGTCGGCCAACAGGTGGCGGGCAATGTGGACCCCCTACAAGAAGCGAAGACATTTTTGCTCCAGTTGGAACTCTTTGATAAGAGCACAAATGCACTGGTGGCCCAGTCTCTCCCGGAGCCTGTCACTGTTGGTCAAAACCGCGTTGTCGAAGTCCCATCGACGCTCACACTCGGCTCGATGAAGCTCTGGAGCCCGGAATCACCCAGTTTATACAGGCTGAAGGCGACCATCCTTGAGATGCAGGGCACGCAACGAAAAGCTGCCGACGAGGTTGAGCGGAACATCGGGTTTACCAGGGTTTCGCTGGAAAACCGCAGTGTGCTGGTTAACGGCAGGAAAACAGTGCTCAAGGGAATCATCTGGCACGAGGATTCTCCGGCGTACGGTTCCGCGCTCACCTACGAGCAGATGGAAAAAGATGTTGCCATGATGAAGGCGTTAGGTGCAAACGCCGTGCGGTTCGAATTTCATCCTCCACATCCGTACATGCTGGACCTCTGCAGCCGTTATGGCTTGTTTGCCCTCGAGGAGATTCCGGTCTGGAATGTGCCGGCGGCAATTCTCGCCGAGGAACACTTTCAGGTGCTCGCGGAAGGAGCGTTGCGCGAAATGGTGCAGCGCGATCGTCATCAGGCGTCCGTGCTCGCATGGGGAGTGGGCAGCGAGTTTGATTCGTCCGATCCGCGCGCGCGTGCGTACGTTCAAACAATGCGAACCCTGTTGGAATCCCTCGACCAGCGACCGGTGTATTTCGGCTCGCGCATGGTGACGAACGATATTTGCTCGGACCTCGCGGATTTCGCTGCGATCACGCCGCCACAGGCGGACGAAAAAGAGTTCCGCGACATTCTCACGCAATGGAAGGACAAGTATCCGGAGCTCCCTGTTCTCGTCCTCCGCTACTTCAAAGAAGTGGAACACAAGAACCGGAACGGCTACAGCGACCCGATGTCGGAAGAAGCGCAAGCGCGGTTTTATGATTTGCGATACCGCATCATCAAAGATCTTCACCTCGCAGGAAGTTTTGTCGAATCGTTTGCCGACTGGCGCGGTGACCGGCCGGTCATGACGGTGGATCTCGGCGACCCCTACCTGCATCCTGTCGGTCTCGTGAGTTACGCGCGCGAGAAGCGGGCCGCGCTCGACGTCGTTCGCTCGATGTACAACGACGAGAAACTTTCTTCGCTCCCGATCGGGAGTTATCGCGCATCCTTCCCTGCCGCGCCGCTCGTGTTCGGCCTCGTCGTTATTTTCGTCGTAGCGTACTTCATCCATTACAACCGTCGGTTCGCGGACTGCTTCGGCCGCTCGTTGTTGCGTCCGTATAATTTTTTTGCAGACTTGCGCGACGTGCACGCCGTCGCAAGTTTCCACACGTTGTTGTTGGCGGTCGCGATCGCCGTGACGATGGCCGTCTTCATCGTTAGCTTGTTGTATCAATTCCGCACCAATATGGAAGTGGATTTTGTCTTGACACAGCTCGTCGTGTCCGACTGGTCGAAGCAGCTGCTCATCCATGCGACATGGAATTTGTTCACCGGCATCGCAGCCTTCACCGTGCTCTTTCTGGTTACTCTGGCGATCGTGGCGGCGTCGATCAAAGTGTTCTCCTCCGTCGTTCGTGCGAAGATCTTCTGGTACCACGCGTATTCCATCACAGTGTGGGGCGCGCTGCCGTTGGTGTTTCTCATTCTCCCGGGCATGATTCTGTTGAAGCTGTTCGATGCGCCGGTGTACATCGCGCCGACACTTCTCGTCGGCGGTCTCTTTCTCCTCTGGGTATTGCTGCGCATCCTGAAAGGTGTTTCCGTGATCTTCGATGTTCGCCCGCTCAGGGTCTATGCTGCGGGGTTGCTGTTCTGCCTGTTTTGTCTGGCCGTTTGCGGGGTCTATTATGACTCCGTTTATGCGTTGGGTGCCTATCTCGAATTCATTGTCCACATCGCTCGAAGTCTCGGATAATGTATCTCAAAAAGATCGAAATATTCGGATTCAAGTCCTTTGCCCAGAAAATCAATCTGACGTTTGATGCAGGCATGACGGCGATTGTCGGTCCCAACGGCTGCGGCAAAACCAACGTGGTGGATGCCATCCGGTGGGCGCTGGGGGAGCAGCGGCCGACCACCCTTCGGAGCGACAAGATGGAGGATGTGATTTTCAACGGCACCAAGGCTCGAAAGCCCCTGAGTATCGCTGAGGTTTCTCTCAGTATCGAGAATACCAAAGGCATTTTACCCACGGAATTCTCCGAGGTCACCGTTACCCGACGTGTGTATCGGTCGGGTGAGGGCGAGTACTTCTTGAACAAAACGCTCTGCCGCCTGAAGGATATTCGCGATCTCTTCATGGACACCGGCATGGGCTCGGATGCGTACTCCGTCATCGAGCTGAAAATGGTGGAGACCATTCTGAGTGATAAAGCGGACGAACGGCGGCGGTTGTTCGAAGAAGCTGCGGGAGTGACCAAGTACAAACATCGAAGGAAGGAAACGTATCGTCGGCTCGAAAACGTCCAGCATGATCTGACGCGTGTGAATGATATTGTGCGCGAAGTGCAGAAGGCGGTGAACTCCCTGGAGCGACAGGCACAGAAAGCAGAACGGTATAACAAACTCGCAAGCCGATTGCAGACGCTGGAAAAAGAACTCATGGCACGTGAGTACGCCTCGATCGTTGCAAAGATGGAACCGCTGAAGCAGCAGCTGGACGTTGCCGTCACCGAAAAGAATCACATCGATGTTGAGATCGCCCGGGAGGAAACACTCCTCGAAGTTCTTCGTTCCGAGATGCAGGAAATCGAGGCGCGTGTTTCCGAGACGCAATCGACCCTGTCCGATCAGCTGGCGAGAATCCATGAAGCGGAACAACGAGTGGCGACAGGCCGTGAGCGGACACGCTCGCTGAAATCGAATATCGAACGATATGAGAAAGAAAAGGTCAAGTTACGGGAAGGCCGTGACGTACAGGAGCGGAAACAGGAAGACTTGCTAGAGCGGTTGAATCGCGTTCGCGAGTCTGCGATCAACGCGGAAGAAATCTATCAGCGGAAGAAACGGGAGCTCGATGAGTTCGAACTACAGCTTGCAGCAAAGAAAGCTGAACAAAAAGCGGCTCAAGAAAACGTCATCACGCTCCTGCATCGACTCTCCGACCTCCGGAATGGCGAGAGTCAGGCAAAAGCGCGCATCGAGAATCTCCGCGGGCGCATCGAGTACACCGCAGAGGAGAATCAGGTCTTCGCAAAAGAGATCGAGCAGAACACCGAGCTGGTGACTTCGCTGAGCGCCGAGGACAAAGAGCTCCGCAGAAAATTCGCCGAGGCCGAAGTGCGGGTGCATCAGATGGAGGCGCTCAAGAACACTCTGCAGTCGGAAATCGAGTCGTTGCGCAACCGCGATTTCGAGCTCCGCAGCGCCATCGAACGCAAACAGTCCAAGATGGATTTTCTCAAGGGCATGATCGAAAGCTTCGAAGGGGTGTCGGAAGGCGCCCGGTATCTCATCACGACGAACGACTGGAATCCGACCATCCAAACGACCGTTGGCGAAGCACTGACGGCCGACCCGCGTTATCGGGTCGCTGTCGAAGCGGCCCTGGGAGAGGCGGCCGGTTTTGTCGTTGTGGAAAACACCCAGCAAGCCTATGCCGCCATCGAAGTTCTGAAAAAGAGCCAAAAAGGGAAAGCGACCTTTATCTGCCTCGACCGTGTTCCACAATTGACGACCCACCGACCGCTCCATTCCGACGGCGGTGTGATCGGCTGGGCGACCGACCTGATTCGCTGCGACGGACGGTTTCGCAATCTATTTATCTTCCTCCTGGACGGAACGCTCGTCGTGGATTCTGTCGACCGTGCGCTGCGGATCGTCGAAGAACAGCCCGGTCTGCGCTGCGTCACGGTTGACGGTGAGATCATCACCGACCGTGGCGTGTTGCGTGGCGGCAGTGTGCGGCAAGATGAAGGCGGCCACATCGGACGGAAGTCGCAACTGGATGAGCTGGCGGACGAGATTCGTTCGCTCGATGAAGAACGGGCGAAGCTCCACGAGGAGATTTCCGCCAACGCCGTCGAGCAGGCGAAGATCGACATCAAGAAACTGACGGAAGAAGCACGGGCGGTCGAGCACAAAACCACGAGTGTAGAGGTTCGGATCGCACAGCTGGAGTTCGAGAAAAAGCGTGCAAACGAAAACATCCTCCGCAACCGGACCGAACGCGAACGGATTGAGCAGGAAATCCAGAACCTGGGGGATGAGCTGGATGTCCTGGTCCCCGAGATGAACGTGCTCGAGCAGCAGAAATCGGAAGCGGAACGTCATGTCGGTGTGGTGACGAACGAGCTCGAAGGGATGGAAGCTGAGTGGAACGAGTACACACGCATCGCGAATGAAGCGCACGTCGGCGTCCTGACACTGAGGTCGGAGGAGCGGAGCGTTCAACAGGAAATCGAGCACATCACCTCGACGATCCAGACACTCTCAGAGACGTTCGACCAACGCACAGCCGATATTGCGTCCGCAAAAGAGGAGATCGACCGGCTTACGGAAGAGATGAAGGAGACGGAAGGAATACTCGTGGCATCGCGGGCGGAATTGAATGCATTGAAAGAGAAAAAACTTTCGGCGGACGAAGAGCTCGGCACGAAACGCGCACAAGTGCAGACGATCGAGTTGAAGCTGAAAGACGAGCGCACCAAGCACGAAGGCTCTCTCCAGTCGACACACGACCTGGAGTTCAAACTCCAGGAGCTCACGATGAAAGCGGAAAGTCTGCAGACGCGGGCCAGGGAAGAGTTCGAAGTGGAGTTGGTGTTGCAGGAATTCCCGGACAACGAACAGTACGATTTTGCCGTTGCGCGTGAGGAGGTGCGGACGACGAAAGAAAAGATTCGCAACCTCGGTCCGGTCAATTTCGCGGCATTCGAAGAATACAAGAGCGAACAAGAACGGCTCGATTTTGTCAACGCGCAGCGCAATGATTTGACGGAGTCTGAGAAAACACTGCTGGCGACGATCGAAGAGATCAACACGACGGCCCAACGGCAGTTCCTGGAGACGTTTGAGAAAATTCGCGAGAACTTTATTGTGACCTTCAAAGGGTTGTTCGACGAAGGCGATGAATGCGACCTCCGTTTGGAAGAAGGAGTCGACCCGCTCGAAGCCCGCATCGAGATCATCGCAAAACCGCGGGGCAAGCGACCAACGTCGATCGACCTGCTGTCCGGCGGTGAGAAAACACTGACCGCCATTGCGCTGTTGTTCGCGATTTATCTGGTGAAACCAAGCCCGTTCTGCATTCTCGATGAAGTCGACGCGCCATTGGACGACACCAACATCGACCGCTTCACTCGCATTCTCCGGAAATTCTCCGACAACACACAGTTCATCGTCGTTACCCACAACAAGCGCACCATGGAAGCCGCGAATGCTCTCTACGGCGTTACGATGGAAGAAGAAGGGGTCTCGAAACTCGTCTCTGTGCGCTTCAATGAATCGGTGCCAGGCTAAGCACTCAGGTTTTCCAGGAGACAAACGGAGAGCTATGCTTCGAGTCTTTTGTGACTTTGATGGAACGATTGCCGCGCACGATATCGGCAGCCGATTGTTCCGTACGTTTGCAGGGGAGAAAGCAGCTCAGATCGTGCAGCGGTATCTCAACGATGAAATCAATGCACGTGAATGTTTGACGCAGGAATGTGCGGCAATCGACACGGTCACTCCGGTTGAGCTCGCCAAGTTCGTCGATCAGTTCGAAATCGACCCTCACTTCCCGGGCTTTGCAACATTCTGCTCCGCACATGGAATCCCGGTTACCATCGTAAGCGACGGTCTGGATGTTTACGTCGAGCAGATGTTGCGGAAGTACAATCTCGCGCACCTGAGATGGTTTGCCAACCATGCCGAATTCGTTCGTGTGGGGAATTCGACGAAGCTCGTTCCGTCGTTCCCGTACCGGGATGCGGAGTGCGAGCGCTGTGGCAATTGCAAGCGCAATCATATTCTAACATCGTCCGGCGATGACGACGTTATCGTCTATGTCGGCGACGGAATCTCCGACCGCTGTCCAGCGCGCTATGCCGATATCGTGTTTGCCAAGCACAGTTTGATTCCCTACTGCCAGGAGCAGAACATCACGTATCACGAGTATCGGCAGTTCGGCGACGTGCAGGGCCGGTTGGAGAACATTCTGCAGCAAAGACGGATCAGAAAACGGCGCGAGGCGGAAATGGCGCGACGGGAAGTCTTTCAGCAAGGCTAAGTAAGGAGGCACATGGTGTCGGAGAAAGAAATAGAAAAGATCAAAGCTTCCATTATTCCTCTCTTGTGAAGCCTTACGGCTTGAAGCGGCTCGGGCTCTTCGGCTCAGTTGTGCGTGGAGAAGAGAAAGAGGATAGTGATGTCGATATTCTGGTTGAAATTGAGAAAGATATCAGCCTGTTACATTTCATCCATTTGAAACTCCCAATTGAAGATTCCTTAGGTAGAAAAGTTGATTTGGTTGAATACAAGACCATGAAGCCACGACTCAGAGAAAAAATCCTTCGTGAACAGATTGTCCTCTTACGAAAAGAGACGTCGGAGTCTATAGTGAAGATGCTCTTGAGAGTGGTTCAAAGATCGAGATCTATACGGCGCAGATTTCTGAAGAACAGTGTTGTGCAGACTCTCAAGTACAGGATGCAGTGGTACGAAGATTGGAGATTTTGGGCGAGGCGGTCAAAACTATTCCTCAAGAAGTTCGAGACGCTTACCCCGACATACCCTGAAAAGAAATTGCCGGGCTTCGAGATGTGGTAATCCACAGTTAGTTCGGCGTCGATGCCCGGAAAATCTGGAAGGTCATCCATGAGGATTTGCCAGAACTCAAGGGCAAGATAACGAAGGTGCAGAACGATCTTGGCTGATTTCCGTCAAACACTCTTTCGGTATCGGAGTTATACACCGATTCCGTTTCTTGTACTCATGTTTGTCTTCGCTCATCCGACCTATCAACGTTTCATCATCGGTACAGTGTTGGCGCTGGTGGGTGAGGGCATTCGTTTCTTGGGAGTTGCCTACGCAGGAAGCCTGACTCGTGTTACCGGCAGTGTCGGTGCCCCGGCGGTTGTCATGGCCGGACCGTTCGCCTACGTCCGCAACCCACTGTATGTGGGAAACATGTTGCTGTATGTCGGTATCGGCCTTGCTTCAAATGCTCTGTTTCCCTGGCTTCCGATCGTCGCTGCATTCTTTTTTATCGCGCAGTACACCCTGATCGTAACGCTGGAAGAGGAATTTCTGGAAACAGAGTTCGGCGCTGGATACCTGGAATACAAAAAAAACGTGCCCAGGTTTTTTCCGAGGGTCGTTGCCTATCGGTCCGCCGGCCAGGGGGGACAGGTGCCCAACTGGGAAGAAGCACTGCGGTCCGAAACGCGGACATTTCAGGCAATCATGCTTCTCTATGCGGTGCTCATCGTTCTTTGGTTCTGGAGATGATGGATGGTAAAACGAGTGATGATGATTGCCGGCGAAGCGTCGGGCGACTTGCATGGTTCCGGCGTCGTGCGGGAGCTGAAAAAGCTCAACCCGCACATCGATATCTATGGCGTGGGCGGCG